>JAYVDQ010000333.1:0-6270 GCA_043749325.1 Chloracidobacterium sp.
TTCTGGCCAAGGCCGCCTTCAGACTCTTCTTTTCCAAACAACCAATAAGCGTCCTTATTAATTGTTAAGCATTTGATTGTCAAGATACAAAAATACAAGACCGCCTTTTCAGACGGCCTCTTTTCTATTTGGTTAAAAACTCGAATTTAGTGGGTCTTCGGTTTGTCCGTCGCGGCCGGTTGCCAGTGCGATGCTCGCCGCGCTCTTGAAACCTTTGCTTCATTTCCTGCTTTCGTTGTTCGATCTGGGTTTTCTGCTCAGCCGTCAATACGGCAAGGCTCTGTTCGTGGACCGCTTTGGACTTTGCCGGGGCCTGGTCGCGAAACGCCTTTAACTGCTGTTTCTGCTCGTCGGTGATCGCCGTGCCGTTTTTGTGAGCTTCGCGGATCGCCCTAAGCTGGTCAAATTTTGCCTTGTCGGGCCTGTTTGCTTCTCTGATCGATTTGATCTGCGCTTTCTGCTCGTCGGTAAGGTTGATGCCGTGCATCATGCCCTTATCGCCGACCATTCGGCCTTCGCGGCGGTGGCCGCGCATTTCTTCACGTCTCTCTTTACGTTCCGCCCTTTCGCCTTTGACTTTGTGTGCCCGCTCGACCTTGTCGGTGGCAGTTGTCGGGGCCGTGGTTGTCTTGTCCTGTGCGAATGCACCGGTCGAAAATACGACGACGCCCGCCGCGAGAGTGATGATCGAAACCAATTTAGTTTTTAATGACATTTTTTACCTCTTAATTTGTATTCAGCTTTCGCTTGTCACAGTCTTTGACGCTGGATTTCGGCTATTGGTCGGAGGTTTTCTTAAAAAAGTATGTAAAGAAATGTAAAAAACGGTAGTCAGTTGTCGGTAGGCAGTTGTCAGTGGTAGATAGGCAGAATTTGTTACCTCGGGCCTTCAATGACAAGAGGAGTGCTTTAGAACCGACAACTGACACCAAGCATTTGCCTTTACGCAAGCTAAAATGCGAAATTTGATTGTTATTTTGAGCATCGAATTACATGAGATTTTTATCCGAAATTAATTCACCGGCCGATCTGCGGCAACTGCGGGTCGAGGATCTGCAAGAGGTCGCGGACGAGGTCAGACAGTTCATTATCGATACGTGTTCGCGTGTCGGTGGGCACACTGGTGCGAGCTTAGGTGCTGTCGAGCTGGCGGTGGCGATGCATTATGTCTTCGATACGCCCAACGACAAACTCGTCTGGGATGTCGGGCATCAGGCGTACGCCCACAAAATACTGACCGGTCGGCGTGACGAGCTGCATACGATAAAAACATACGGCGGGCTGTCGGGCTTTCTGCGGCGTGACGAGTCGGTTTATGACACATTCGGGGCGGGACATGCCTCAACGTCGATCTCGGCCGCGCTCGGCATGGCCGTCGCTCGCGATACGAAAAAGGAAGACTTTCATGTTTGTGCGCTAATCGGCGACTCGTCGCTTGCCGGCGGCATGGCGATGGAGGCGATAAATCAGGCCGGCCATCTCAAATCGCGGCTCATCGTCCTGCTCAACGACAACGGAATGTCGATCGCCCCGGCCGTAGGTTCGCTCAGCGGTTATTTGAATAGAATAAAAGAAGCTCAGAGCTACCAGCACCTCAAAGAAGAGATCGGCGACGCATTGGAAAGCGTTCCGGGTATCGGCGGCAAACTGCGGGCGGCCGCAAAGTCCGTTAAGGATGCAATCGCCGCCGCTGTTTTGCCGGGTGCATTGGTCAACGAACTTGGGTTTAAGTACATCGGCTATGTTGACGGCCATAACGTGCCGAATTTAGTACGTGCATTGCAGGAAGCGAAAAAAGTGGATGACGGGCCGGTTATTGTCCATGCCTTAACCACGAAGGGTAAAGGCTTTCCCAATCCGGAAAAAAATTATTACGCGTATCACGCGACCGGGCCGTTTGATCCGAAAACGGGCTTATCCCCCAAATCGACGAAGGCGGCACCGCCGACATACACCTCGGTCCTGGGCACCACGATGTGCGAATTGATGGCGGCGGACGGCAAGATAGTCGCGTTGACGGCGGCAATGCCTGACGGCACGGGTATCGACAAGGTACTCGAAAAATTTCCTGAACGCTCATTTGACGTCGGTATCGCCGAGCAGCACGCAGTAACATTCTGCGCGGGCATGGCTTGCGAAGGCTTGAAACCGGTCGCCGCTATTTATTCGACTTTCCTACAACGGGCATTCGACCAGGTGATTCACGATGTCTGTCTGCAAAACCTGAATGTGACCTTTGCGATGGATCGTGCCGGTATCGTCGGGGCCGACGGCCCGACGCATCATGGATTGCTCGACATCGCGTATTTACGCGGCTATCCAAATATCGTCCTGATGGCGCCAAAGGACGAAGGCGAGTTGCGTGACATGCTGCACACGGCCATCGAGTATCCCGGCCCGGCCGCTCTGCGATACCCGCGTGGCAATGGCTTTGGCGTCGATATTAGCGAAGCTCCGAAAAAGATCGAGATCGGTAAGGCTGAGATATTGCGTGGCGAAGCAGAAGGGGGCGAGGTCGCGATCCTTGCGTATGGCTCGATGGTATATCCGGCGATGGAAGCCGCCAAAAACCTGGAAAAGGATGGTATCGAATCGACTGTCATAAACGCCCGTTTCGTAAAACCGCTCGACAGCGAATTGATCATCGCCTTGGCTCGCACCCGCCGACTGATCGTGACGGTCGAGGACGCGTACCTCGCCGGTGGTTTTGGCTCGGCCGTGCTCGAACTGCTCGAAGAAAACTCGCTTTCGGATAAAATAAAGGTTGTTCGAATGGGAGTGCCCGACCGGATAGTAACTCACGGTGACCCGAAACTGCTCATGGCAAAGTACGGGCTCGACGCTGACGGCATTTATTCCAAGGTTCTGGAAACCCTCGACATCATGGACGAAAAGCGTTTAAGCAAAAAAGAGATCAAAACTGTGCGTTAGACGCATAAGTAGCAGACGTCGCTCGCCGTCTGCGTGCTGTTTCCCCTGGTATATTACAAAAAACAGTTTGATTTAGGTTATGGACGGGAAGTTATTCCAATCCGGTAAAGTTGACATCCGCCAGGTTGTCACCAACCTCGACAGTTCGGGATGCCAAACGGTATTGCCGTGAGGCAGCGGCGGCGACGTCGAACGAGCAGTAGCCGACGAACTCGTCGTTACCGTCCTTGCAAAGCCATCTCCATCGACGATTGTCACCGTCGCCCCGCACCCCCGAAAGACGAGTTTCTCGCCTTTGCCTAGTTGCGAAGTTGCTCAGGCATTTGAAGTAAATTGCTTTACAGGTAAAATAAGATATTGCAAAAACGGTCGTGAGATATTTCGTAAATCGAAGCAGCTGAGAGAATAAATGAAAAAAACACCCCAGGCAAAAAGTAATACTCCGATGCTGATTATCGGAGCGGTATTGGTGATCGCATTGTTGGGCGGATGGTACTTATTTAGTTCGTCAAAACCGGTATCCAACGCCAACACCGCCAAGGCAAATAACGCAAATGCGGCTGGTACGTCAAAACAAAACGTTGTCCCGGCTAACGCGCCTCCAGGGGCTAATCCGCCGAATCAATCTGGTTCGGCGTCGGCCCTTGTCACGATCGAGGAATTTGCGGATTTCCAGTGTCCGCAATGCGCGGCCACGCATCCGATCATGAACGAGATCAAATCGACCTATGGCAGCCGCATCCATTTTATTTACCGTAATTATCCGCTCGATATCCCGGCCCACGATAAATCGTATGAAGCCTCGGTCGCGGCGGAGGCGGCGGGAATGCAAAACAAGTTCTGGGATATGCAGAACCTGCTTTTTACAAACCAGCGTGCGTGGACGGCTGACGCAAACTATAAGCAGATCTGGAAAGATTACGCCCAAAAGATCGGGCTCGACATTCCCAAATGGGAAAACGACAGGGCCGGTATCGCGACCAAGGCCCGTATTGACGAAGACAAGAAACGGGCCAAGGCCCTCAGTGTAAATTCGACGCCGACCGTATTTATAAATAATGTCGAGATACCGTTTGCGCAGGTAAATGTTGCTGGGCTGAAGCAAATTATCGACGCCGAGCTTGCAAAAGCAGCACCGCAAAGCCAGACGGCACCGCCGGCTAATACAGCCCCGACAAACAAGTGACGGAAACTCCCGACACTAACGTGAGGTCACCGATCGCCAAGCTGCCCGTCGCAGCGGCGCTTCTTGCTTTGATCGGCATCGCTGACGCGATCTATCTGACAGTCCATCATTACAACGCCGAACCGGTGCCCTGCGGAGCCGCGTTCGACTGTGAAATGGTTTTGAACAGCCCATACGCCGAGATTGCCGGCATACCGCTCGCCGCATTCGGAGCTGTTGCCTATTTTATCGCGTTCTCGTTTGCACTTCTTGCCGCCTTTGGCGACAGCCGCATGTGGAAGCTGTTTGGCATTCAAGTGACGCTGATGTCATGCTTTGCCGGCTGGCTGATATACCTCCAGGCGTCGGTCATCGGCGCGTTTTGCCAGTTTTGCCTTATCTCGGCCGCAACCACCTTAACCCTTTTTGTGATCTACCTTGTTTCCATCTTTGCGAAACCGAAAGTTGCCGGTTGAATCCAAACCCCCCAAACCCGCGAAATCTATTACGGAGGTCAGGGCGTTGAGGCAATGCCGTTAACTTGGCATTTGCGGGTCAAATAAGGTAGTTTTAGTAAATATTAGTTTCGTTTACGCGAATTCTTAGTGACTCAAGCCATCTTACAACGCATAGCTGACGGTGACGGAAGCGCCATCCAGGATTGCCTGGATAAATACGGCGGCCTCGTATGGTCGATCGCGCGCAAAATGCTCCGAAATTCCGATGACGCGGAGGACGCTGTGCAGGAGATCTTTGTCGATATTTGGAAAAACGCGGAACGCTTTGACGAGGCTAAATCGTCCGAGACGACGTTTATTGCAATGATCGCTCGGCGGCGATTGATCGACCGGATCAGATATTCGACGCGGCGGATCTCGGCCGATTCGCTGGATGATGTTTTGCTTGAGCCGTTTACGAGGGCGGATAAGGAAATGCAGCTCAGTCTCGAAGCCGGACAGGCAGCCGAAGCAATGCGCCTCCTCAAACCGGAACAGCAACAAGTGCTGAGGCTTTCGATCATTCAGGGCATGTCGCATCAGGAGATATCCGATGCAACCGGAATGCCGCTCGGAACAGTCAAAACACATGCCCGGCGAGGGCTGCTTCACGTCAGAGACGTTTTGGGACTGGGAGATACGAATATATCAAGGGAGGCATCAGTATGAGCGAAGAAACACAAGACATACTATTTGACCTCCTGACCAAAAAGGCAGTTTACGGGCTCGACGAGGCTGAACAACGCCAACTCGATGAATTGGATCCGGGAACGGCGGATATGGAGTTTCGCTCCCTGGAGATCGCGGCCGCGGCCATCGGCATGATTGGCCTCGATGAAGAGCCTTTGCCAGCTCATCTGCGGTCTAAAATCATTTCTAACGCCGAGCAATATTTTTCCGATGCCAGGACGCTTGTTGCTGAACCATGGCCTACAGCCGCGGCCCAAACGCGATCTATTTTCGACATAAACAATAGCGAAAGCTCCGGTGGCTCATGGTTTGGCTGGTTCGGATGGGCGGCGGCGGCTATGGCGTGTATAGCGTTGGCGGTAAACATCTGGTTCACGCGTTTTCAGCCCCCGGTCGAAATTGCTCAGAATACACCTCCCGTCGTGGTCTCACCTCCTCTATTGCCGACAGATCTTCGTGCTCAATTGCTACAGAACGCAAACGACATTGTAAAAGCCACCTGGTCGGGCGGCAATGTAAATGAGATAGCCAAGCAAATCGCGGGTGATGTAGTATGGAGCGACGAAAAACAGGCTGGATATGTGAGTCTTCGCGGCCTGCCGGTCAACGATATAACCAAGGAAACTTATCAATTGTGGATCTTCGACAAGACGCAGGATGCTGCGACACCGATCGACGGCGGAACATTTGATGTAAAATCCAACGGTGAGGTTGTGATACCGATTAACGCGAAACTAAAAGCTCAAGGGCCGCAGATGTTTGCGATCACGGTCGAAAAGCCGGGCGGTGTAGTTGTTTCAAAACGCGGCAAGATCGCGGCGATCGCCAAGGTTGAAACCAAAACCAGCCCAAACTCGTAGAACAGTTTAATACCAAAATTCGGTTAGAAGCTTTTTCGTTGAAAACGAGAGCTTCTGACCCTTTTCCGTTTAATTAGACTATTGAAACAAGAGGAGTTTGACATGCGAAAATCAAGAATTTCTATCT
>JAYVDQ010000334.1:0-5399 GCA_043749325.1 Chloracidobacterium sp.
GGTTGAAGATGGAAAAGCCGGCTGCTAAATAATTCGCAGCCAGGCACTGATCTCCAACGTCATAAAGATGCTATATGGATCTTTGACATAATCCGCGAAGGGTTCGCAGGAGGTAAAGCCGAAGCTGTTGTAAAGTCGCCTGGCAGGTTCGAAGACCTTTGGTGATCCGGTCTCAAGGCTCAACCGCTTATAACCGCGCGACTTGGCTTCGTCTATTATATGCTTGAGCAGATTTCTTGCGACGCCCTTTCTAAGATGGGCGGACGCCGTTCGCATCGACTTGATCTCTGCATGTTGGGAGTCTAATTCTTTGACAGCACCACAACCCAGCAGTTCGTCGCCCTCCCACGCAGTCCAAAAGGTAATTTCCGGCCTGCGCAGGGCCGCAATATCAAGAGCGTGGGCACTCTCAGGCGGCGAGTGTAGAGCCATATCCCGCAGATGTTCCTGTAGCAGTTCGTATATCTCCGGACCCTTAAGGTCGTCTATCCTGATGATCATGACCCTCCGACAAAAGCCTTCGCGATCGCGGCAGCGACGCGGGCATTGTTTTCGAGTAAAGCGATATTGGCGGCGAGCGTGCGTCCGCCGCTGCGCGTCGACATCTGGGCGAGCAGGAACGGGGTGATCTCTTTGCCACGAATGTCGCGCGTCTCGGCGAGCTTTGACGCGTCAGCGAGAATCGATTCGAGTTCGTCGCGGTTGATCTCAAATTCTGCCGGAACGGGAACCGTGACAAGCAACGCGCTTTTCAGACCGAGGTCGTCGCGAGCTTTAGCGATCGCCGCAACGTCTGAGGCCGCCTCGACTCTTTCATCAATCTCTAAGCCACTCGAACGGGAATAGAACGCAGGCATCTCGTCGCATTGCCAACCTAGGACCGTAATACCATAAGTTTCGAGCCATTCGCGAGTTGCCGGCAGATCGAGGACGATCTTTGCTCCCGAACAAACGACCGTGACCGGCGTCTGAGCAAGCTCGGGCAGATCGGCCGAAACGTCAGCCGAAACCCCGCGATGGACCCCGCCTATTCCGCCGGTCGCAAAAACCTTGATCCCGGCCATATGAGCTATAAAGGTGGTTGTCGCGACAGTCGTCGCGCAATCCATTTTTTGGGCAACAGCGATAGGCAGATCGCGTCGCGAGATCTTGTGGATGTCTTTGCGGGTCGCAAGTTGTTCGATCTGCAACTGATTCAATCCGACGCAAAACTCGCCGCCAAAAACTGCGATCGTCGCCGGAACCGCATCATTTTCGCGAATCGCGGATTCGAGTCGTAATGCAGTCTTGATGTTTTGCGGGTACGGTAGGCCGTGGGCGATAACGGTAGATTCGAGCGCGACGATCGGGGATTTATTGCGAAGAGCATCGGCAACTTCAGAGTTGAATTTGACGGTCATTACAATTCGGGGTTTTCTTTCTGCAAAAATAAATTGCCACTAGCTTTAGCTAGTGGTTTCCGGCCAATAAGGGTCTTGGGCTTTAGCCCAATTTGGCTAAAGCCGAAAGGAAGTAATGTTACAGAAATTCGGCTAAAGCCTTGTGCTTTTCACCACTTTCCACTAGCTAAAAGCTAGTGGCAATTCATAAAGAACTTACAACCAGCTATTTTACAAAATGCCCAATGCGATTGAGCCGCGGATGAGTAAGGCAGCCGAAGAAATCGCCATTCGACGCCCCGCGGTCGCACGACCAATATACAAACATCGCCCGTCCGATTATCAACTCACGCGGCACAAAGCCCCAGTAGCGGCTGTCTTCGCTATTGTCGCGGCTGTCGCCCATTACGAAGAAGCTGTTTGCCGGCACTGTCATCGTCTTGCCCGCAACGCCAAATTCATAGCCGCGTCGCGACAGATGCTGGCCGGCCTTAACCGCATCCATAGTGACTTGTGAATAATAAACGTTGTATTTATCCTCGGGGCGACGCTCCTCAAACTCGGATACAGTCAGAGCCGATTGGTTATCGTTGGCGTCACCGATCATTCGATGTTCAGGTAAAAGCTGATCGTTGATAAAGACTTGATTATCGCGAAACTCGATCTTTTCGCCGGGCAGTCCGATAACCCGCTTTACGTAATTTATCTGATATGGGACCAGCTTTCGCGAACTGTCGTTTTCGGGATGGACCTTGTTGCCGGGATATTTAAATACAATAATATCGCCGCGCTCGATCTCGCGCTGAGGCAAAAATGGCAGCGAGCCGCCGCCGGGGGTGAAGATGAATTTATTGACCAGCAGATAGTCGCCGACGAGGATCGTGTTTTGCATCGAACCGGTCGGCACGGTCACCGCCTGTAGGATGAACGTCATGCCAAAAATGGCCATGACCAGCGTCACGACAAACGATTCGAAATACTCACGCATCGTCGATTTTGGCGGCCCGGTCGGTTTTATCTGCGGGGCGACTGTAGCTTCCCCGTACGCGGTCTCTTTGTTTTCGTCGTTCATAGATAGTTGCTAAATAATACGTTAATTTTGCTTTGCGCGTTTCGCCGCCGGCTCATTTTGCGGCTTGAGCATATTCAAAGCCTCGGCCGCGGCCATCATTTCTGCCGATTTTATTGAATTTCCATGGCCCCGCGTCTTTCCTGTCGCCCAGGTCGCCTCGACCGAAAATATTCGCGCATGTGGCGGCCCATCGGTCTTTACGACCGTGTAAGCAGGTGCCGTCTGCCGGTCGGCTTGCAGCAATTCCTGAAGCAATGTCTTGTAATCGATCGAATTTTTAGGCGTCGCGCTTCGAAGCTCGTCGGCAAAGATACGTCCGAGCACCACGCGCGCCGCAACATAACCGCCATCAAAAAATACCGCCGCGATCACCGCTTCGAGCGTATTTGCGAGCAAAGCTTGTTTCTTTCGCCCACCGGTCTTTTCTTCGCCCCGTCCGACACGGACAAAATTGCCCAGATCGAGGGTCTCGGCGATGCGCGCGAGCGTCGCGGTGCTGACCAGGTGATGCTTCATTAGTGTCAGATCGCCCTCGTTGAGATCGGGATTGTTTTGATACAGACGTTCGGCGATAACCAGCCCGAGAACCGAATCGCCGACAAACTCCATCGATTCGTTCTCGGCTTCGCGGATCTTTTCTTCAGTTTCGCCCGGCAAATTCTCGTACGCCCACGAACGGTGCGTCACCGCGCGCTGGAGCAGATTCAGATCGGCAAAACGATGGCCGATGAGGCTTTCGAGATTGGCGAGCTTTGATGTCATTGTGGCTAATTTTAAGAAGTATCGCGGCAAAAGGAAAGTCGGACGCGGGTTTCAACCCACGCCCGACCGATTTTTAGACCGATAGATCGAGTTTATGTTCCTTTTTTCTTCACAACCGGCTTTTTGACGACAGCCTGCGGCTTTGCTCCCGGTTTTTTGACCGGAGTCGCAGGTGTTGTCGTCGGTTTCGTTGTTGTCGTAGTCGTGGTCGTAGTGCCGGTCGGTTTTGCTCCGCCGACGCCCGTGCCTTTTGCGGCGCCCATGCCGGTGCCGTTCGCTCTGCCGGCTCCGGTGCCACTCGGAGTGCCCATCGCGGTACCACTCGGTGTGCCCATTCCGGTGCCGTTCGGGGTACCGAGGGCGGACGAGGTCGGTGCGGGTGTCGCAACGGGTTCCGGATCCCGGATCGGGGTTACCGGCAATAAAGGATTCGGCATGGGCTTTTTGTCGATCTGAGCAATAAATGCGTCAAATCCATCCGTCTTGCCAAACCGAACATTATACAGGTCCTGCATGGTTTTGAGCAGGCTGTCCGTATAGGCCTTTTGAGATTTAGGATCGGCCTTGGCGAGCTTATAAGCTCTCGCGTACGCATCTATCGCCGCTTCGGACGTGCCGTTTACCAAGGCAACCTTGGCCTTAATTGCATCGACCTTTTGTTTTGCGACTTCTTCGGTGTCTTTAGGATCCTGTGTTTTTGCAAGAGCGTCCACCTCGGCCGCCGGCTTTCGAACATCGTCAAAATAATACGATCCTATCGATTGATAAACGATCGGGTTCGTTTTCGTATCCGAATTCAATTGCGAGGCTTTGTAAAGATAGCCCAGGCCTTCTTTTTTATTGGCCTTGTCAAAATAGTAGATGTACCCGATTGTGTAATTCATCCATCCGAGGGCGTCATCTTTGTTTTTGTATTTGAATTGGCTAACGCCAAATGTTTTGAATGTCTTTCCGGCCTCGAGATCGGCAATTGACTGCTTCGCAAATCTCAAAGTATCGTCATTCCACTTGGTTACACGCGGGGTTTTGGCGGTCTCGTCGAGGCCTATCGAGCCGAGCACCAGTTCAGCGTCGCGAAAATCGTCCGGCTTTTCCGATAAGATCTGTTTGCCGGCAGCATATACATCATCCCAATTGCTTGCCTTTAGGCCGTCGTCAAATTTCTTCAAAAGAGCGTTAAATCGCTCTCTCTCGATCCTTGCGGCGAGGGCTTTTTCTAGCGTCGGCACGGCGGTTTTCAAATAATCCGAAAACTCTTTGGCCGATTCACAGGCTCCATACTTTTCCAAAAACTGTTTGCCCGCCGCGATGGTCGCCTTTTTATCCTCGATCGAAGTTTTCGGGTAAAGCTCCCGGAACTGATCAGATAGTTTCGTCTGCCCGTCTGCGTCAGTGCATGGGTCCTGGGCAAGGCTCGCCACAGCTCCAAGTGCAATAATTGTGGCCATTAGCAGCCCCAAAGTTGTTTGTCTAAAAATCGTTTTCATCTAAATACTTCCTCCGCCTATGCGTAACTCCAAATAGAATCTCTATACCCGCTAAACTTGGAGAATATATCTCCGGTTTCGCGTGAAATCAGATGACCGGGCGTGTAAAAACGTTGCAATCATTCGCGCCTGTCAACCTCATTTCTAGTACAAAATGACCAATCAAAAGAAATCTTTTGAAAAGCTAAATAATCCGTAAGTTTCCGCCCCCTGTCAAGCGAAAAACAAGATTTAGTGAACGAAGGGACAACATCCGCCGCTGTCAGCGTGTCGCGATGATCGATCGGAGAGGGGTAGGGGTGGTTATTCGGGCTTGATTACGGGGTTGCTCTTCTTTTCTTTGCCCTCTTTATCATAAGTAATAACGACCGGCGGGAATATAGGCTGGGAATTGCCTGTTTTCGTGACCAATTTCTTTGGCGTCGCGACCTGTTTGGGTGCGCTGGGAACTATGATCACATTGCGGCCGTCATTGGCGATGCCGGCCATATCACCGCTGTTTTCGTCTGCATCTTCGCCCTCAGCATCCGCAAGTTTGCCAGCGGTTTGAGCATCAATATTTGTTTTCGGCTTGAGGTGAAATTCGGTTTGAGCGAGGTTGCGGTCGGTCCGCACGATCTGCCGGCTTAAGGCTTTGTACACCTGACCCGCGACGGCGGCGGCATATTTGCCACGCTCGCCCTGACCTCGTGTGATGAC
>JAYVDQ010000335.1:0-2493 GCA_043749325.1 Chloracidobacterium sp.
GTTAATCCGGGCGTGGTTGTGACGAATATTCATAAACGCGGCGGAATGGAGGACGAGGCTTACGATGCCTTTTTGGAACATTCCAAGACGACGCACCCGATAGGCCGGGTTGGGACGTCGGCCGAGGTCGCTGACCTTATCTATTACCTGGCTTCGGAAAAAGCGTCATGGATAACCGGGGCCACGTACCAGATTGACGGCGGTCGCGCCCAGACATGTGCGAGATGATGTATCGAGAGTCACTGTTGCGTTAAGATGCGAATTCAATTGCTTCCGAGTACGATCGACGAAAACGGCAAGGCCTCGGCCCGGCAGCATTTGTTGTCGATCGTTGTCGATGACACGGTAGCCATTGACGCCGGCAGCCTGGCATTTTCGTGCTCTGATAAACAGCGATCACAGATTCGAGACATTATCCTTACTCACACGCACCTTGACCATATTGCGGGACTGCCGCTCTACATCGACGATCTGTTTGCGACACTGAACGGACCCATCCGTATTCACGCAACCCGCGAAATGATCGATATACTCGAACGCGATATTTTTAACTGGTCGATCTACCCGCGCTTCTCCGAGCTGTCAAACGACAACGGGCCTGTAATCGAATATCGCGAGTTGGCGAGAGGAGGGACGTTCGACGTGGCACATCTCTCGATAGCGAGCATCGCGGTGAACCATCAGGTGGCGGCTAACGGCTACATCGTGTCTGACGGCAGCGCTTCGGTAGGGATCACCGGCGATACGGCTGAGACAGACGACATTTGGAAGGCCTGCAATGATACGGCCGATCTAAAGGCTGTATTGGTCGAATGCGCGTTCCCAGATGAACTTGGAGAACTTGCCACGGTTTCACACCACCTCACACCAAGGCGGCTCGAGAGCGAACTCAAAAAATTTACCAAAGCCGATTGTCCAGTTTACGTGATAAACATGAAACCGATGTATAGGGAAAAAGTCGTGGAGCAGTTGAATAAAGCTAATATTCCTCGCGTTCAGATCCTTGAGGTTGGAAAGGTTTACGATTGGTGAGATTATTTCTTTTTGTCGTGGAGAAAATCGATCGGCTCGAACGCCGTCTCGCGAAATTCGCCGGCAAAATCGTGTAACTTGACGCGGCCGTTCGTAAACACCTTGGCGATGCGAAACGTTCGCTCATCCCTTCCTATCCCAGGCATTATCTCGGCGCGAAATGTTACGTTCATTTCGGGCCTCGCCCAAATAAAATCCACTTTTGTGCTCACATTTTTCTTCATTTCACCACCAATCAATCGATATCCGGTTGCTTTTTATACTTGGCTTTTCTTTGCGCCGGATGAACCTTTTCATCAGGAGCATCGCCACCAAATTTCTGAGTCGGGGGTGCCGTCGGCTTTCTGATCGAATCAAAAACCGGCCGGAGTGCCGAGGCTTTTTTCTTTGGACGCTTCATAGCCCAATTATATCAAAATCTTTAAAATCATTGACATTTTACCTAAAAGAACACAGTATTATTCGTCGTAGAGCCGTTACTTTTTAAGATGCCAAATTTGATAAACAGGAAGGATGGGCCTTATCCGGGCCGTGGTCCGGCTGCTCCGCGGATTGCGAGTCGAAGGCCATTCTGGTTGCCTGCGTCAAATTATTATGTTTTTTCTGTATCGCTTTCGGTGGCGTTTTTCTTTGTGATGTGGGGCGTCCTCCACGACGGTGGCGAAGAAACACCTTGGATCACGGCCGGGGTCAGCGCGAGCATGTTGCTGTGTGGTGCGGTGATCTTACGCGAAGTAATACTCCGGCGGGCACGGAACAATTTTCTTCGCCAGCAAAAGCGAATGGACACCAGCGTTTTCGACGCATATTCCAGGCTTGGCGAAAATCGTAATCACCATAAGCTGACACTTGAAAAGAATGCCGTCATCCTCCGCGAGATACGCCAGAAATCGGAAGCCGCTCAGGTTTTGAGCAAATTTTCGGCCGGGCATCGCGAAGTTTTTGAGATATGCGTTGATTATCTGGAGCTGAACGAAGGCGAATTAAAGACGGTGAATCCTGGTTCTTCCAGATTGGCCGCGTTGCTTAAAGGGCGGGCTTCGGCGGTGGAATATCATCGCTATCATATGTTGAAATGGGCCGAGATCGAATCGCGTTCCCTAACAAACGACGCGAACAGCCTCGTGAATACAGAGAAAAAGATCGAAGCCGCCCAGAATGCTCTCAATGTGATCGAGGTTGCCCTTGCGTCCTACCCGTCGGAAACAAGTTTGCTCGATTCGAGAGAGTTGTTAGGTGAAATGGTCGTCTCGATCAAGGTGTCACACTGGGTCGAACGCGCTGAACGGGCGGCTTTTAAGGGGGACTATGCCAAAGCAAGGAGCCTCTACCGCGACGCTCTTTTTTACCTAGGCCGGGACAATGTTCAAAACGACGAGCGCGAGCGGGCCGCATTGATGATCAATGCGGAGATCGAAAAGATCCGTACCCTCGAAGCCGGGGACCATTAGTCGCGATTTC
>JAYVDQ010000336.1:0-2945 GCA_043749325.1 Chloracidobacterium sp.
ACCGTTACGTTTCCATCGATAAACGGTGGGGTCGCGATCACAAATCCGTTAGAGTCGAACAACAACTTTGAAATTACGTTATTTGTAAAGGTCACTGGCGAGGCACCCTGGGCCGCATTTGCGAGGATGTGAAACTTGATCCGGACAATACGCATTGTCCCGGCGGCGACGACAGACGCAGGATTTGTATTGGCTCCGTTAAAGTTGGCCGCGATCCCAATATCACCGCCACCCGCTGCTGAGGCATTCACGTTTAGCCTCGTTCCGGCCGGAGCTCCCGATCCCGGCGTTATGTCAGGGTTCGCATTCACGCCGCTGACGCTGCTGATGCTGACGACCGCAGGATTAAAGTGGATGCTGGTCTGAAACCCGACCTCATTGCCCTGAGCTTCTAATTCAATCTCGGCAAACACATCCGTGTTCACCGCTCCCGATGCGGATACCAGACGCACCGAGCGTGGTGCTTGCGGGGCGTCGAGTCCGGACGTGACGCCGGTGCGGTCTTGCGCATTGACGCCGCCCCAATTGAAGACGGCCACCGAGATTAATAATGAGAGAAATACTAAACTTACAATTGAAAACCGTGACGGCGCTTGGGATTTTGACATGTTTTTACCTCTGAAACTAAAACTAGAATTCTGACGGGGCAATGGAGCAGTGGTCTTTTTTTTCCTGAAACGGGTCAAAAATCAATGGTTTCTCTGATGCTGCTTTCTAAACCACAATAACGAACCCGCTTGTGTAAAAATAAATTTATCATAGTTCAAAGTATTTTTCCAGTATTATTTTCCGCAGCTATTGATAGCAATCTGGCAGAACCGGGAGCGGTAGCGATTGGGTTCTTAAATGCAGAATTATGGAAAGCGCGGCCGGATTTATCGTTTACCTGTTGATATTTGACAAGAGTTGGTCTAAAATTTCTTCAAAATCTGGATATATCGACGATTTATTACAAATTTCTTCTATTTATTTTGGGAAATTATGTGTTTTATGTATGAAACATAGTCTCACATGTGTTAAAGTGCTTTTTTGTCATGGCATTTGTCCGATCATGGAAGGAAAAACGGGAGATCATAAATTATGAGCATGGATAAAGGAAAAGCGATCGAATCTGCATTAGCGCAGATCGAGAAAAAATTTGGCAAAGGGTCGATAATGCGGCTTGGCGAACGCCCGCATGAGGATATCGGGGCGATATCGACAAATTGTCTGAGCCTCGATGCGGCAATAGGCGTGGGCGGATTTCCGCGTGGCCGGATAATCGAAGTTTACGGGCCGGAAAGCTCGGGTAAGACAACGCTTGCTCTGACAGTCGTCGCGTCGGCACAAAGGACCGGAGGTATCTGTGCCTACATCGACGCCGAACACGCCATGGATCCCGAATACGCGACCAAGCTCGGCGTCAATATCGACGACATGCTCATTTCGCAGCCGGATTCGGGCGAACAGGCGCTTGAGATCGCCGAGACCCTTATCCGATCAAACAGTGTTGATGTGATCGTCATCGATTCGGTCGCCGCCCTCGTGCCGCGTGCTGAGCTTGATGGCGAAATGGGTGATTCGCTGCCTGGTTTGCAGGCACGGCTGATGTCGCAGGCTCTAAGAAAGATTACGGCGATCGTCTCAAGCTCAAATACCTGCTTTATCTTCATCAATCAGCTTCGCGAAAAGATCGGCGTCTTTTTCGGCTCGCCCGAAACGACGACCGGCGGCAAGGCCTTGAAGTTTTACGCCAGCCTGCGGCTCGATATCCGACGCATCGGGGCTATCAAGGACGGCGACAAGGTCGTCGGCAACCGCACCCGCGTCAAGGTTGTTAAGAACAAATGCGCGCCACCCTTTCGGGAGTCGGAATTCGACATCATGTACGGCGAAGGCATCTCACGCGAGGGCGATTTGCTCGATCTGGCCGTAAATCACAACATCGTCGAAAAGAGCGGAGCGTGGTTCTCGTTTAAGGGCGAACGCCTCGGCCAGGGCCGTGACAATGTCAAGAACATGCTCAAGGAAGCACCTGATCTGCTCGAACGCATCGAGGCGGACGTCAAACAGGAACTCGGGTTTGTAAAGATTGATGCAGCGGCGGTGTAAGCGAAGTAAAAAAGTCAAAAGAATCTAGTTTTGACTTTTTACTTTGGCCTTAGTTTTACGGCTTTGTGGTGAATTCGTCTATTGAGGTTTTTCCGGTGTCGGGGTTTTCTTTTTCATCATCATCATAGACGAGTTGCTAGCCGGAGGCGGGGGAGGCTGCCGGCCCATAGACTTTTTGATCGCTTCCGGATCAGGTATCCCCGATACGGGTGTTGCGGTGGGTTTGGCCGGCTTCTTTATGTCCCTTTGGCTTGAATTTGCGGGAGTCGGAGTCGGGCTCTTAGATATCGAGTTAGCACTTGTAAAATTGTCGGGTGCTGCAAGCGAGGGCGTTACTGAAGGCGTTGCCGACAGGTCAGGTCGCGTGATCGCCGTGCTATTTGTATTTGCGTTGCCATTTGCCGGTTTATTATTAGCCGGTAAGGAACCGCCGCAGCCAATGGCGATCAGGCCTGAGCCGGTCAAAACTAGGATCAATATATTTCTCAACATATCATTAGATCTCGCTCGATTTAAATATGGCTGTGCCGGTTTGAGTGTTGCCTCCCCGGGGGTCAGCGACGGCGTTCAAACCGGCACGGGCAGGTATTAATTGATATTCGCAGCCGCCAAAGTGTACCAGCTGCCAAATCCGATTATAGATCTCCCACTTTCTTTGTCAACCGATTTTTTTTACATGGGATTCTTTAAAAATCATTTATTTTCCCTGCTTTGACATACCCAAAACGCTTATTTATACTTACAAATTCGCCTCTCTTTAGAGCGAATATCGGCCAGATAGCTCAGTTGGTAGAGCAGCGGACTGAAAATCCGCGTGTCGGCGGTTCGACCCCGTCTCTGGCCACCAAATATCT
>JAYVDQ010000337.1:0-3583 GCA_043749325.1 Chloracidobacterium sp.
TAAAATCGGGCGAATACAGGCTGTATTCAAAAAAGAAGGACGAGAAGACAGGGAAACGAAAAAATCTCGGGACCTTCGACACGCGGGAAGCCGCGGAAAAACACGAACGTGAGATTCAGTATTTTAAGAAGCATGCATAAATAGGCTCGATAGAAACTGGCCCGCCCCACAGTTTTTCTGAGACAAATCGCCACACTCGCTTCCGATAGGTGGGGATCAGGATTTTTTTGTAATCCTACTGCCGTTTTTGGAATCACAAAAAATTTTCTCACATCCTCGAATTTTTACTCCGCAGTCCCAGCCGCGCTATCTCGAATTGTTGAATATAGTACAGAACTGACGTATTATCACCGACATTGCTATCTATAACTATTGTATTTGAACAAACGGTCGGCCGATCGGACCGGGTAAACTTCGACCGGCACCCGCATTCCGGATCGGCAATATTATCCGACACGGCACTATGATTTCAAAAACCAAAACCTCTTAATTCATGCTTTTCAATAGCTACATATTTTGGGTTTTCTTCGCACTTGTCTTTGTTCTCTATCGATTACTGTCCCATCGGCGTCAGAACCTTCTACTTCTCTTCGCGAGCTATGTATTTTATGGATACTGGGATTGGCGGTTTCTTTTCCTGATGCTTTTCTCCACCGTGATCGATTATTGTGCGGCCTTGGGAATCGACAATCGGCAATCAAAGAAAACAAGAAAGGCCATACTCGTCTCTTCTATTTGTATTCAAGTAGCCCTTTTAGGGGTGTTCAAGTATTACAATTTCTTCGCTCATGAACTCAGCGGTCTCACCGCGCTTCTTCAAATTCCAGTATCGCTGCCCGTCTTAGAGATTTTGCTCCCGGTGGGTATTTCGTTTTATACGTTCCAAACAATGAGCTACACGATCGACGTGTACCGTGGCGACTTTAAAGCAACAAGGAACTTTATTGACTTTGCTCTCTTTGTCGGCTTTTTTCCGCATTTGGTTGCGGGCCCGATTGTTAGAGCAAACAAACTGCTGCCGCAGATCAGCAATCCCAGGCAACGTCAAACCGACGACTTTCGCGAAGGGCTTTACTATGTGGCGCTCGGACTGTTTAAAAAGGTCGTGGTCGCTGATAATTTGGCCGCCGTCTCAAATACAATTTTTAGGACAGACCCGTCGCAACTTAGCGGAGTCGAGTGTCTCCTGGGTATGTACGCCTTTGCGTTTCAGATCTATTGTGATTTTTCCGGCTATTCCTCAATCGCCCAGGGAATAGCAAAATGGTTGAATATTGACCTAACGCTTAACTTCAGAAATCCTTATTTCGCGATTTCGCCCAGTGATTTTTGGAAACGCTGGCACATCAGCTTATCAACCTGGTTCCGCGATTATCTGTATATTCCGCTTGCGGGTCACCGTAAACAGGTAAGGTGGCATTCGTACGCGAAGAATGTGATGTTAGTGATGCTCGTAAGTGGACTGTGGCACGGAGCCGCATGGACATTTATCGCGTGGGGAGCTTATCACGGTTTGTTGTTATGCGTCCATCGCCTTTTCACTACGTCAAGAGAAGCATTCTTCAAGGACAAAGCCATCGACCCCCTAACGCAGTCGAAGGCAAGATTTGGTTTTCTGAAAGGTCTTTTGACATTTCACCTTGTTTGCGTAGGCTGGCTGTTATTCCGCTCGCACTCTTTGTCACAGGCGGTCGAGATGTTTACGCGGATCTTTACCGATTTCAGAACAACGGATTTTGCTGCATCCAGCATCGCGATGATCCTCTTTTATGCCGGCCCGCTGATAGTTTATGAGTTTTGGCTCGAGCGAAAAGATGATCTGCTGCATTTGACTCGCGTTAATTGGCTGTCACGAGGTGTAGTATATTCTTACTGGTTTTTGATGATTTGTTTTTTCCCTCCACCTGTTAGCAATGTCTTTATCTACTTCCAATTTTAAGACCGAAGCCAAAGTCATCGGACTGGTGGTCGTAGTACTCGTGAGCGTTGAATTAGGGGTTCATATTTTTGAGAAACGGATGGCGGTCGGATTTAACACACCAAAGGCATCTGAGGCCTTCGTAAATGCTGAAGGCAGGCGAGTCCTGGTTCTCGGAAATTCACTAGTCCGAAACGGTGTTGACGTCAAACTTTTGGAAGGAAACATCCAAGCCCAGATCGGTAGCCCTGTCCGCGTCGGCCAGGCCTTTCTGGTCGCGGCAAGTATGAGCGATTGGTACTACATCTTTAAAAGTTCTTTCATTGACACCAGGCGGGTTCCCGACACGCTAGTTCTTTTTTTTGCGTACGATTACCTTCAGGACGCACCGATCCAACGCTCTTTTGTGGCTCATTACTACAGCAGCGTCAATGATATTCCCCAACTCTTCACGGACGAGGTAACAGATTTTGACGGCCGTGCCGAGTTTCTACTTTTCAAAGCGTCGCTTTCTTTTTCGCAGCGTACATCGCTTCATCGACGTGCGTCGGATGTATTGATACCGCACTATCGAGAAAATGCTCTCCGTATTAACAAAGCTTTAAGTGAGGAATCAAGCAGCGGCAACATTCCTCGTGAAACAACCTATCGATACCTAGAAAAGTTCATAAATATCGCCCGGGAAAATAATGTTCAGGTGATTCTGGTCGCGATGCCGACGCAAAAATCCTATCTGATCGATCCGCAATTAATCGATATAACTGAAGCCCATGGCGTGAAATTATTTGATAATCGCAGCGTCGAGGGATTGATGAGCGAGCAATATGGAGACGATTCCCATCTAAACGATTCCGGCAAGGCAATTTACAGCCGTTTTCTTGCGGAGGAACTTGTTACTTTTCATTAAAGCTTAATCGAAACACTTTTCAGGAACGTTTTCCATCGTGTTTTTGATCAGCATATCGACAACAGCATTGAAATCGCCGCCGGTTTCCTCGTAAACGCGGAGTTGCTCGTCGGCGGAGGTGCCGCGTTCGAGAATAGTGTGAATATGCTCGATCTCCTTTCGGGAATCGAGCGGGTCAACAACATCGTCGACAAAATCAAGCAGCTCGCGGATCAGATCTCTCGCGGGCACCTCTTTTTGCTTGCCGAGATCGAGCATCAGGCCATCGAGCCCGTAGCGGATCGCTCGCCATTTATTTTCGAGGATCAGTCGGCGGTGATAGATGCGAAATCCAATATTACCTTCGTTCAGAACCATTAATTTTGCGACGATCGCCTGAAACAGAGCCGCGATAGCGATCGTGTCGTCAACGCGGGTCGGGATATCACAGATGCGGAATTCAAGCGTTGGGAACAGGTGATGCGGACGCACATCCCACCAGATCTTTGAGCCGTTTTGGATGCAGTTCATCTTGACCAGGAGATCAACGTAGGCCTGAAACTGCTGATATGATTCGAACGTATCAGGGATCTCGGTGCGGGGAAATTTCTTAAATACTTCGGAGCGATATGATTTCAGGCCGGTGTTAAAGCCTAGCCAGAACGGCGACGACGTTGTCAACGCCAATACGTGCGGCAAGAAATAGCGGGCGGCATTCATTACCTGTATCCGTTTTTCGAGATCGGGGATACCGACGTGAACGTGCAACCCAAATATCA
>JAYVDQ010000338.1:0-3039 GCA_043749325.1 Chloracidobacterium sp.
GACCGGATTCCATTTTGAACTGAGGAATCCGGTCGCTACCGCTTCCGGTTCTGACAGGATATAATAACCTCTTATGCCAAAGGCAAGCAGTTTCAGCAGATTTACACGCGGGGTGCGGCACACGGTTCGCGCATTTGCCTCGACCAGGCATCCGGTTTTGGTACATATCGTGCCGATGCGGCGGTGCAATCTGGCGTGTACATATTGCAATGAATACGACAAAACGTCAGACCCGGTGCCGATCGACGTCATGCGTGAGCGTATCGACAAGCTGGCCGAATTTGGCTCGTCCGTCATCACGATCTCCGGCGGCGAACCGATGATGCATCCTGAGATCTACGAGATTATCGACCGTATCCGACATCACGGGATGATAGCCGGGCTGATCTCCAACGGCTATTATTTTCAGCCCGAAAAGGTCAAAAGGCTAAACGAGGTCGGCCTCGATTATCTACAGATATCGATAGATAACGTCACGCCCGACGATGTTTCGAAAAAGAGCCTTAAGGTGCTTGATTCTAAGCTCGTCAATCTTCGCGATTACGCCAAATTTAAGGTCAACATCAATTCCGTGGTCGGCGGCGGCGTTGCCAACCCTGACGAGGCTTTGATCATTGCCAGCCGTGCCCGCGAACTTGGATTCTCATCGACGGTCGGCGTCATTCACGACAGCGACGGATTGAACAAAGGACTCACCGACCGCGAAAAAGAAGTTTACAAGGAAATCAAGAGCAAAGGCCAAAGCTCATACGCACGCTGGAACTGGTTTCAGGACGACCTTGTTGACGGTAAAGAATACAAATGGCGCTGCCGTGCGGGTGCAAGGTATTTGTACATCGACGAATTTGGCATGGTCAACTGGTGCTCGCAGCAACGCGGCACGCCGGGCATCCCGCTGCTCGAATATACCCATGAGGACATGCACCGCGAATACAACACCGAAAAATGGTGCGCCCCAACCTGCACGATCCAATGTGTCCATCAGGTCGGCCACCTCGACGCCTGGCGCGACCCACAATTCTCATTATCGGATTACAATAAGCGGAACGGATTGAAGAAAGAGACGGTGGCTCAGGTTTTGGGAGCGGAGTGATCAATCAGACGCCAGTGATTGCGAATTTCACTCCGGTCAACAATTTTGTTGGAGGTGAAAAGTGATTTCTAAAACTTTCGTTCTCGTCGCTCTTGTATTTTTACTTTCACTAGCCGGATTTGCTCAAAATTGGCCCGCACCTAAAGCTCCCGCGATACCGGAGGCGGACGGCTATGTCGTTATCCCAAATGTCGCGGTCGCTCCTGATCCCAAAACAATTTATCGCGTCATATTTGACGGCACCAAGGCAGCCGCAAAGCCCGACGGTATTCTGCCGGTTATCAATGCCGCTGGCGGAGTCCTGAACGACCTCGTTGTCGGGAAAGTGCCGCTACGAAATCGGCAGATTGGGATCGTGTTCCACGGCCCGGCGGTTGACGGTATTCTTGACAACGCCCATTTTCGTGCAAAATACGGCATCGACAATCCCAGTCTTAAAGTGCTGTCGGCATTAAAACGACAGGGCGCCGTTTTGCTCGTCTGCGGCCAGCATCTCGCGTCTGAACATATCGATCCAAAGATATTGTCGCCGGATATTACCGTCGCGAGCGATGCGTATCTTGTCCTGATAAATTACCAGAATCGCGGATATGCGTTGATGTTATTTTAGGAATAAAAACGGTACATACGGGAATATCCAAATATATGAGCAAGCTCTTGATACCTGTCCTCCTCGGTACGCCCCGAAAAAACCGCGAGAGCGGAAACGTCGCCAATTGGATCTGCGGCAAAATACGTGAGCGTGACGATATCGAGACACAGCTTTTTGACGTTTGCGATTTTAATCTGCCGCATAACAATTACGGCACGGAGATAGGCGCTGAATTTCCCGAGTGGCGTGACGCAATCATTCGCGCCGACGGTCTTGTAATCGTCACGCCCGAATACAATCATGGCTACCCCGGCTCACTAAAGAGCGTTCTTGATCTGCTGTTGAAAGAATATATTCACAAAGCTGTAGCGTTTGTCGGCGTATCGGCGGGCCCGTGGGGCGGGACGCGTGTGATCGAGTCGATGGTGCCGATGGTTCGCGAACTCGGCCTCGCGGTAACGTTTTCTGATCTCAATTTCCCATCTATTAAAACCAAGTTTGACGATGACGGCAATTTGCTGGATGAGGCGTATGACAAACGCGTCACCGGCTTTCTCGACGAGCTCGTCTGGATGGCGACAACCCTTCGCTGGGGCCGCGAAAACGTGCCGTCAAAATTTCACCCTTAATGGCAAAGCCCTAAGAATCCGGTCGCTACCGCTCTCGGTTCTGACAAGAGCTTACCGTCGCGGCACCTTTTCGCCGATGGTCCAGACGACGACCGAGCTTGAGAGACCGAGGCCCGAAAGTCGGCCGGCGAGCATAATTATTGTTTCGCCTTCCTCGACCACGTTGGCATCCCGCAATGTCTGTTCGCCGATCTTTAACAGTTCCTCAGTCGCATCCGTTTCCACGTTCATCAGATCAACCATCGTAGTTTCCATCAGGCCGACTGTGCCCTCGGATTCGTCCAGGCGGCGGTCATAGAACGGAACTACGCCCCAGATCAAAGCAAGTTGGCTCCAGGCGTCGGCCGATGTTGTCAAAGCAAACGTCTGGACACCGGAGCGGAAACTCGACAGGCGGCGTGCCATCAAGCCCGATTCTGTAAATACGGCAATCTTTTCAGTACCCATCTCCTTGGCGGCGTAGGCCGCGGCTTTGCACAATGCCTGGCTTGTCCGGCCTGACGGAACCTGAGAGAATTTTATCGGTTTTTTGAGTTGATCTTCCTTAATTGTTTCGGCGGCGTCGATGATGCGGACCATCGTTTTGATCGATTCGACCGGGTATTTGCCGGACGCGGTCTCGGCTGAGAGCATAACGGCGTCGCTACCATCCCACACGGCGTTCGCAACGTCCGAAGCCTCAGCCCGCGTCGGAAACGGGTTTTCGATCATCGACTGTAGCATCT
>JAYVDQ010000339.1:0-4514 GCA_043749325.1 Chloracidobacterium sp.
CGATCGGTTTGTCTTTCATGGCACCGAAGACCATGGTAATTGGCTGTGTAACGAATTCGTCGAGAAATTCTCGGAGGGCCTTCGCTCCCGCGATGTTGTGGGCACCGTCGAAGAGGTAGCCGTCATCGTATTCAAGACGACCGGGGTGGCGGGTGTTTTCGAGGCCGTCAACAATGGAGTCTCGAGTTATTTTCAAGCCATAGTCGAAACGAAGAATTTCCGAAAGCAATACGGCTATTCGTGCATTTTCGACTTGGTGTCGCCCATTCAAGCCGAGGTTTAGATCGTTGTACAGCTCGATTCCTGTACGAAATCCAACTACAGCGGAGCCACTTATAGGGTCAATCGCTTCTATCCAAGACTCACACTCCGTACTTGGCTTCACATCCAGGCGATTACAACGATCCAGTAATACTGCCATCGCCAGCGTGTGTTGTTCGCCAATCACAGCCTTTGATCCTGAATGTATGATCGCCGCTTTTTCCGCCGCGATCTCAGCTAGTGTGCTGCCCAGATATTCCTGATGGTCATAGTCTATCCGCGTTATCGCGGCGATCTCAGCATTTGCGGCCGTCGTTGCATCGAGCCGTCCGCCCAGTCCGGTCTCAAGAATAGCGAGTTCTACTTCCGCTTCGGCAAATGCTCCCAAGGCTATCGCCGTCATCTGCTCAAAGAATGTCGGGCGGTATTCCAAGTCGGCGTCGGCCAACAACCGCTCTGAAGTCTCACGAACGAGAGTAGCGTGACGAGCAAAATCGACTTCGCTAATGTCAACGCCGTTTATTTTTACACGTTCGGTGATTGAGACCAGATGCGGCGACGTATAAAGCCCGGTCTTGACGTTCGCTTCCAAACAAATCGAGTTCAGAAACGCACACACCGAGCCTTTGCCGTTTGTTCCAGCGACTTGGACCTTCAAATATTTTTGTTGCGGATTGTTTAAAGCGGCGAGGAGTTTGCGAATATTCTCAAGGCCCAACTTCATCGCCGCGACTTCGTTGCCGAGCGAGTACAGGTATTGAGTCGATTCCGCAAAGTTCATCAGGTCGATCAGGCGGCGACTCGCTTGTTCATCATAAACTCGAGCATTCGAATAATGGTTTCGCGCATTTCGCGGCGGTCGACGACCATATCGACCATTCCGTGTTCGAGCAGGAATTCACTGCGTTGAAAACCTTTCGGAAGTTTTTGACGGATGGTTTGTTCGATCACGCGTGGGCCCGCAAAGCCGATCAGTGCTTTCGGTTCGGCCAGGATCACGTCACCGAGCATTGCAAAGCTCGCCGTAACACCGCCCGTCGTGGGGTCTGTAAGAACCGAGATAAACGGCAGCCGCGCTTCGTGAAGCCGCGAGAGTGCGGCCGATATTTTGCCCATTTGCATCAGGCTCAGAGTGCCTTCCTGCATTCGGGCACCGCCGGACGCGGCGAAAATTATGACCGCACCGCGCGTCTCGACAGCGTATTCGATAAGCCTCGTTATCTTTTCGCCAACTGCCGAACCCATTGAGCCGCCAATGAAAGCCATATCCATCGCCCCCGCATAAACCAGATGCCCGCCGACCATGCCTTTGCCAGAAATCAGAGCTTCGGGCAGGCCCGAAACTTCCTTTGCCTGATCGATACGATCTTTGTACGGTTTGGAATCAACAAAGTTGAGGGGGTCGCCGGACGTAACGTCTTCGTCAAGCTTTTCGTAGCGGCCATCGTCGAAAAGATCCCTGAGCCTGCCAACGGCGGTGTAACGAAAATGGTAGCCGCAATGTGTGCAGACCTCGTGCGATTCGGTCAGTTCGCGTTTGTAAAGAGCACTCTCGCATTCGGGACACTTCACGAAAATGCCTTCAGTCTTTACTGTCCGCTCTTCGTCATCCTCCGGCTCTTCGATTTTCGGTTTGTCCCTGCGAAACCAAGACATAATGATTGAATTAACTAAAATAAGGTTAGCACACGCAGAAATATGGTGAAAGGTTGGAACCTATCAGCGAAGCAATTACTTTAGAACGTCAAGCATTTGCGAGTGGATAAGCCCGTTGCTCGCGACCATCGGCGGCGAGTAAATGCTGAATTTGGAACTGTCGTAACCACTGATCTGCCCCCCGGCTTCCTCGATCAGCAAAATGCCCGCTGCCATGTCCCACGGATTCAGGCCCTCCTCCCACATTCCGTCAAAACGCCCGCACGCAACGTAGGCCAGATCGATCGCCGCAGAGCCGTCACGACGAACTCCGCGTGATTTCAGCAAAAACTGCGTCAAATGACGGGCAAAATCCTCACGTCTCTTGAAGTCATATGGAAATCCAGTGACGATCAAAGCCTCACTTATTTCTTCTGCCGCAGAAACACGGATCGGCTTTCCATTTAGTGTCGCACCGTGGCCGCGTTCGGCGGCAAATAGCTCATTTCGGGTCGGATCAAATGTTACGCCGATGACGATCTCACCGTCGTGCTCAAGAGCGAGCGTTACACAAAAACACGGATATCCGTGTGCAAAATTCGTCGTGCCATCGAGCGGATCGATGATCCATTTCCATGTATTTTCGCCACCGATGATAACGGCGTTGCCCGATTCCTCGGCAAGGATCTCGTGGCGCGGATAATAGGATTTTATTCGTTCAATTATGAGAACTTCGGACGCGAGATCGGCTTCGGTAACGAGGTTAATATCGCCTTTCTTAGAAATATTTATCTTGCGGCCGAATTTTTCGAGCAAAAGCTGCCCTGCATCGCGGGCGGTTTCGATAGCAAAATTGAGCATGAGTTAAGAATTTACCACAGAGGACACAGAGAGCACAGAGAAGCATCAAGATCGGAAAAAGGAGCCAACATTTTGCGAAGCCCTAATGTCTTCTCTGTGTCCTCCGTGCTCTCCGTGATGAAAAATGTCCTATTTCTTTAATCGTCGCTCGGCGACATCGAGAAATTCCCGCACCTGATCATTCCAGAAAACCCAATCGTGGATTCCTGGGTGCTCGCGAAATTCGTGCGGCACCTTCTTTTCGATCAACAGTGCATCAAAATCGCGATTATTTGCAAAAAGAAAATCTTCGGTACCGCATGATTGGTAAAAGAACGGCAAAGACTTGATTGTTTCCGGCGTCAGATCGCGAACGATTCTGAAAATATCATTCGCCTTTCGCGTATCGCCGTCTTCCGGACCGAAAACAACGTCGATTCCCTTTCCAATGTTGCCAGCATTTTTTTCGGTAAATGACATGGCTCCAAGCGCTCCGCTGAACGACCCCGCGAGCGAAAACATCTCCGGATATTTCAGGCCGAATTTCATCCCGCCGTAGCCGCCCATCGACAGGCCGGCGATCATGCGGTGCTCGCGATCCGCCAGCGTGCGATATTTTTTATCGATCTCCGGGATCAGCTCTTTGATGATATAGCTCTCGTACTTATCCGTTGGTGTCGCGACGCTGTCGGTGTACCAGCCATTGTCACCCTCCGGCGTCACGATAATGAATTGATGGTTGAATGCGTACTCGGCAACGCCCGTTTTGTCCGTCCAATTAGTATAGTGTCCGGTCAATCCGTGAAGCAGGTAAACGACTGAATAGCGGCTATAGGGCTTGTCCTTATATTCTTTCGGAACGAGGACGCGATACGGCATTTCACGAGCCATCAATTTACTTTCGAGTTTGAGCGTTACAACCTCGGAAGAACCCCCTGTCCCCTTGGGGTTCAACGTCGGCGGAGGTTTAGCCGCAGGCTGTGCAAACAAAACTGTCGCTAACAGGATCAGTAAAATCACCGACGAGAAACGGCTTTTAAAAGGGAATCTTATACTTTGCATATAACTGCCTTCCTTTAAAATGAAAATCCTACTTAACTCTCTGTCTTATGCACGGATCGCACTCGCTGACGTGCTTTTTTCGAGCGCCGGATGGTATTGCGCCGTTTTAGATTGCTTTCGGCCCAATCGGAAACTTGCTTTAGCGGATGCCACTCAAAACTCTCGAGCGGCAAAACCTCGCTCGACGCATCTTTTAATTTCAACGTGCTGAACGCCACAAAAAGAATGACCAGGTTGAATATCGCACCGCACAATACCACAAACCAGCCGGGAGCAAGGCCGACCGTGGCTCGCTGAAAAAGTATGTCCCAAAATATTTTTCGATCCGCTTCTGTCGTCGTCGGGATCGGCGACGGGTGGATGTAGATCTTTAACGTCCATGAAAGCGACAACAAAACAAAGATCCACAGATAATTTGAGCGCAAGCGGCGTCCGACCGCCTCCCACTCGCTGATCGTGAAACGCGGTGACATCAGATCGGCCGAGATATGCTCTGCCCATTCCTTGTCGGGCGGCACCATCCGATGCGACAACATCGGAGCGAAATATCCGGTTTCAAGCACCCGCACACGGTTTGCCCACACCTCATAATACCGATACCGCCGAGCCTCCATAAAAAGAAAGATCGAGACCAATAGAGAGTTTATCGGTATCGCGAAATGCGGATTATCAGGCGAACTGAACACGAAAGACAGAGTCGCACCGGCCGTGATCAC
>JAYVDQ010000340.1:0-3292 GCA_043749325.1 Chloracidobacterium sp.
GGCGAAGATATTAATAGTTGATGACGAAAAAGAGAATCGAGAAGCATTAAAATTAGCCTTAGGTGATGAAAATTTAAACTGGGAGATTTTTGCCGTTGAAAGCGAGGTCGAAGGAAAAAAGGTAATTCAGGAACAGTTAGCCAAGAAAGAGCCTATTGACGTTGTCCTTACCGATCTCGTTATGTCCACAGAACAAAGTGGAATGGATATGTTACGGGAAGCTAGATTGCTGGACCCGCTAATCATGGCCATTCTTTTTACAGCTAAAGAAAAGAACTTGGATCGCTATGCGGCGTTTGATTATGGAGCATTTGACGTTGTGGAAAAAAACATTCGTGGCACTACAGCGGTCAAAGAACTTAATATAAAAACGCGTGCCGCACTTCGCTATCGAGAATGGTCTCAACGCATTAACTTTCTACGTCGTTACCTTGACCCAAAACTTTTTTCAACTATTGAACGAGATCCTTCTTTACTTGATTTGAAGCAAAGACTGGTGACCATTTGTTTTTGGGATATTCGCGGATTTTCTAGTTTTTGTGAAATTTTGAAGGCACACCCAACCTTAATTGCAGGTTTTTTACAAGACTATTGCGAAATTGCCGCAAAAACCATTTTTGAACACAATGGATTGCTGGACAAATTCATTGGTGATGGCGTAATGGCCCTTTTCGGTGTGCTTAATCATAAGGACGACGATGGAAAAACTGACGCTGTAGCTGCAATAAATGCGGCTAGAGATTTGAGAATTAGATTTGATGAAATTGTTGCTAAATGGCGAAAGGAGTGGGAACTGTATGTTCCCAATACAGTCGAAATCGGTTTGGGTTGCGGTATTCATACAGGTGAAGCTTTGGTCGGAAATGTTGGAACAGATTTCCGGGACCAGTTTACTGCATTAGGCCCTCACGTTAATTTTGCGGCCCGAATCGAGTCTCGTTCGCAATCTGCACAAGTTCTATTATCTCAAACTACCCAGGCAAGAGTAATGGAATCAGTAAAAACGTCGTTTGTTGAGGAGATTGATAATGTGAAAAATATCCCAGGGAGATATAAGATCTTTCAAGTTGATTCTTAATGCTCAGAATCATTAGCGCGTAGTTTATTTGTCGCGCTGAAAAAGGAGAAGTCCAAAACAAGAAAGGAACCTCGTAAAATAAGTGCCTCATTGTATAGTGCTGAAATTACTACCTCCTATTTGCGATCCTTAAAGCTGTCAAACAGTCTCGTATGCCGGCTCGTGAGCGGGATCATGCGGCCATTGATGAACATATACTTGATGTTTGTCCTGGATTCCAAAATATTACCGTCGGTGACAACAATATTTGCAACTTTTCCGACATCAATCGAACCAACCTTGTCGGCAATTCCAAGTATCTCGGCCGGATAGAGAGTGACCGATTTGAGAGCATCGTCCTTTGACAATCCGAACGCCCCGGCAATCCCGGCATGGTATGGCAGATCGCGGATCTCAGACCCGGTGTCACCCGTTGAAATACAGAATTTAACACCCGCCGCCTGCATTTTGGATGGCGCCTCGAACAAAAAATCGTACGGGTCATCGTCGCGGACCGGCAAGCTGTAGATATGCGTGTAGATCACTGAAATATTGTTCTTCTTAAGGTCGTCTGCGGCCTTCCATGCTTCCTGACCGCCTTCGATGATGCCTTTCAGCTTCATCTCGCCAACAAACTTGGCAACGGCCTTGATATCCCGCTCTCTCTCCGCGGTAAATATGACTGGCTTTTCACCGCGAATATAGGGGGCCATCGCCTCCAATTTCTGATCGGTCGCCGGATAAGGCAGCGTCTTGTCCTTTGCATAGGCGTCCTTTGCACGGAGATAGCTCTCGGCATTGCGAAATACCTTTTTCAGGTCTTCGACCGCCTGATCTCGGCGTCTGACGGCCTCATTAAAATCCGCCGCCTGGCCGCCGCCAAAACCGCCACCACCGCCAAATCGCCCACCGCCGAATGCGACTCTCGGAAAATTGATCACGAGTCCGAATTCGCGTATGACAGCCATCTCGTCCGGCGTCGAGCCGTTAAGATTTATTACCGCGGATTGGCCTGAGATGGTGCCGCCCGTCGGAGCCGACATTACGGTTGTAATGCCGTTTACTCGGGTCACGTTGATATGCGCCGAATGCGGGTTGATGCCCTTGATCGCCTTCGCGTTCGCGTTCATATCGCCGACCTCGGTCAGATCGACCGATGCGGCGAGGCCAAGCGTTATTTCCGCCAGGCCCAAATTCGTTCCCGCGTCGATCATTCCCGGAAAAACACTGAGGCCTTTGCCATCGATACGTTCTGTTCCGGAGGGGATCGAGACGTTCGCCCCAACGGCCGCGATCTTTCCATTCTGGATCACGACAGTGCCGTTTTCGATGACCGCTCCCGAAACCGTAACGATCCGTGCCCCAACTATCGCAAACGTACCTGCCTTGCCCGTCTGATTTTGCTCCGAGCCATCATTCTGGGCAAAGACGGAAATTGAGCCACCGATCAACACCGATAAAGTCAGAATTAGAAACAATTTTGCCTTTTTACTTTTTACTTTTGCCTTCATTACCGGTGTCCTCCGTCGCCATATTCGGCCTCGTCGCGGTCACCACGCCGGCGTTCAGCCGGTATTCGCGGAGGTCCGCCGCCAGTGCCCGGTGCCCTGTTAACATCAAGTTTTTCAAGCATTTCACGTTCCTTCGCCATATCAGCGCGCATCTGAGCGTCCTTTACCCGGTCAAAGTAAACTTCGCCCTCGATGATCGTCGTTTCGACCCGCGAAAACACACTGAACGGGTGAGCATTCCAGATCACAAGGTCGCCGTCTTTGCCGACCTCGATCGAACCCGTGCGCCCCGCGATGCCGAGCTGCATTGCGGGGTTGAGGGTGATCATCTTTAAAGCGTCCTGCTCGGGCACACCGCCGTATTTTTCGACCTTGGCGGCATCGAGATTAAGCCGTCTCATACGTTCGTCCGAATCGGAGTTGATCGATACGTTGACGCCATTTTTCCACAAAATGTAAGCATTGTATGGGATGGCGTCGTACGCCTCGAGCTTATAGCCCCAGCTATCCGTAAAGATCGACACGCCGGTGCCGCGTTTTGCGATCTCGGGGGCGATCTTGTACGCCTCGAGACCGTGCTGTAGTGTCGCGATCTTAAAGCCGAATTCGTCGGCCAGGAGCATCAAATTTAGATGCTCATCCGAGCGATAGCCATGGCAATGGACGAGGCGTTTGCCCTCAAGCACCTCAACGAGCGGATCGAGCTCTAAATCCTTCCTCGGCT
>JAYVDQ010000341.1:0-2261 GCA_043749325.1 Chloracidobacterium sp.
AGTTCCAAGTTTGATTCCAACTCAGAACTTGGAACCTGGACCTTTGAACTTTGAACTAATAGAAGCCGGTGCGGGTGAAGATTGGGATGCTTTTGTCGAGTATTGCGTCGCAAACGATCTCGCCGGTGTCGAATGTTTGAGCGGCATACCGGGCTTTGTCGGCGGAACTCCCGTGCAAAATGTCGGTGCCTACGGCCAGGAGGTCGCGGAAACAATAGTTTCGGTCAGGTGCGTTGACCGGCGGACGAAGGAAATCGTTACGCTCACTAATGCCGACTGCGGGTTTTCCTACCGGACGAGCATTTTTAATTCTTCCGAACGCGACCGATATGTCGTCCTGGCGGTTACGTTTGCTCTCGAAAAAAATGGTGTGCCTAAGGTCAGCTATAAAGATCTATCAGAGCAGTTTGGCGAGCGGCAGCCGTCGCTCCGCGAGGTCCGCGATGCCGTTCTCCGGATCCGCAGGTCTAAATCGATGGTCATCGATAAGAACGATCCCAATTCACAAAGCGCCGGGTCTTTTTTCAAAAATCCGATAGTTAGCTGGGAATACCTGGGCGAACTGCGATCTGAATACGACCGTATTCCATTTTTTGAATTCGGCGAGTCGGTGAAAATTCCCGCCGCATGGCTGATAGAGAATGCCGGCTTTCAAAAAGGATTCGCTCTTGGCCGTGCCGGAATATCGTCGAATCATACGCTCGCGATCATCAATCGCGGTGGTGCGTCGGCAACCGAAGTACTATTATTGAAGGCGGAGATCCAGCAGGCCGTCGAGTCTAAATTTGGGATACTGCTACAGCCGGAGCCGGTATTTGTAGGATTTTAGCGGCTGATAAATCCATCGCGCGGGGTTAGGCGAATACTGTATAATAGTTAGGTTTCGTTGGGGGTAATATGCGTCAACTAAGATTTTATATCGCGATTCTACTGTCGATCTCCGTATTCATGTCGCTTCTTCCATTCGCGCAGATAGCGACCGCCCAGGACCTCGTGACGACCGAGGATGTTGGCGGCGGTTCGAGCGTATTTGTTTTTCGCGAGTCCCGGAGAAAGCCGCAGGCGAAAACGGGTGCAGGCCGCGTAAGTGTGGGCCAAGGAGGGGGAAGAGCCGGAAACGCGCGCAGCGCAAGTCAGATCGCGGCAGCGGCGAAAAAACGCCGCGCTGACGCCGCGGCGGCGAGAAAAAAAGCCGCAATTGCGGCCGCGAACAAAAAGATCGCTGCGTCGAACATGTTGACGGCCAAGGCCGAGACATCGCTCGATAACGATCAGACCGATCTTGCAATCACCAACTTTAAGGCCGCTTTGGTAGAAAATCCGAAGAATACGCGAGCGTCAGAGGGCCTGAGCAATGCCCTGGTCGCGAAGGGGATGGATGTCGCCGGTGACACGAATAACGAGGCAGCTATCGCGCTTTTTGAAGAGGCGATAAAACACGACGCAAAAAACGACGTCGCCTACGCAAAACTCGGAGCTATCCACGAAGCCAAAGGCCGCACTGATAAGGCAACCGCCAATTATGAAAAGGCGGTAGCGGTAAACCCCGATTTCACAATGCTTTATCCGCCGCTTGGGATGGCCTATCTGGACAAGGGCGAGATCGCAAAGGCCGAGGATTCCCTGAAAAAATCGGACGCGGCCGGCCTCGATACCGTGGAGACGCGGTATATGCACGGCGTTTTGCTCTTCAAGCAAAACAAGAATGATGAAGCCCTCGGGGCATTTGACCGAACGCTTGCGCTCGACAGCAAGTTTGCTCCGGCCCAGTATTATCGGGGTCAGGTTCTGGACCGGCTCGGCCAGCAGGATAAGGCTGTCGAGGCCTATCAGAAAACGCTTGAGCTAGATCCGTCAAATTCGGCGGCGTCCTTCGATCTGGGTGTTGCTTATTACAACAAGGGCGACTATACAAACGCGGCGACGGCGTATCAGCAAACCATCCAATACGACAAGGATAACGGACAGGCCCACGCCAATCTCGCCAGCACTTACCGCCAGCTCGAACGCTTTCCCGAGGCCAACGCGGAGTACAAGGTTGCCGCAAACACTGTCAAAACCCCTGACCTATACAGTGAATGGGGCTATTGCCTCGGCAAGGTGGCCGACTGGGATAAGGCCGTTGCCCGTCTCAACACGGCGCAGCAAATGAGCCCGAGCGCGATCGACAACACCAATCTTGGCTGGGCCTATTACAACGCGGGTAATACCCAAACCACAGCCAAAAATAATGCCGCGGCCAAATCCGATTACGATCTTGG
>JAYVDQ010000342.1:0-5142 GCA_043749325.1 Chloracidobacterium sp.
TGACACTTGGGACGACATAAATCCAATAAACTCTCAGGCTCAGGAACTGCTCGGCTACCCGACGCAAAAACCCGTTGCCCTTCTTGAACGCATTATTCAGGCATCGTCAAACGAAGGTGACGTTGTTCTTGATCCCTTTGCCGGATGCGGAACAACCATCGCGGCGGCGCAAAAGCTAAACCGTCAATGGATCGGCATCGACGTTACACAGCTTTCGATCGCGTTACTCAAGAATCGTCTTGAAGGAAACTTCAATCAATTGCCGAAAAGAGATTATGAAGTTATCGGCGAACCCGAAGATCTACACGACGCAAAGAAACTCGCGACCGAAGACCGTTACCAGTTTCAGTATTGGGCGTTATCCCAGATTCGCGCGCGGCCTCTCGGCGGTCAGGTTGACGGCAGAAGCGGAAAGAAAGGCGCAGACCGTGGCATCGACGGCATCAAGGCGTTCAGTGACGACACTTCGGGCAAGGCAAAGCGAGTTATCGTTCAGGTAAAAAGCGGCCACGTCGGATCACAATACATCCACGAACTTCGGGGAGTCATCGAACGCGAAGGCGCCGCAATCGGCGTTTTTCTAACACTCGAACCTGCAACCAAGCCAATGATCGACGAAGCCGCCGCCGCAGGCTTCTTCCACTCCGAGGGCTGGCACAAAGATTATCCGCGAATCCAAATCCTAACCGTCGAAGAAGTCCTCGCCGGAAAACAAATAGAAATGCCGCCATCCACCGGCCCATTCAAACAAGCGGAAAAAATGTCGTCGGACAACGCGGATCAGAATACTTTAGAATTTGAATAATGGAATTTATTGAGAGGAAAAGGCCTAAGTCGAAGATGTAATTTCCCTCCAACACAAGAATGCCGACCTCAAGAAGCCGCAAAATTACTAACACTCGCAGGAAGAAAAAGCCAAACTCCCATCCGTTTTACATGGACAAGGAGATCGTTAGGCTTAAGCCAAAAGCATTCAACGAGCTTCGAGAAAACGGAGACTTCATCGCATTAATCCGAATCGGAAGAGTCCTAAATGTTCTGGTTTACTCAGATCAGTTGATAACGAATCCACCGACATCACTTCCAGAGGCATTACAAGCCCATCACCGGGTGCGAACATTATTCAATACAGCAGGATATTTGTCAGAAGGGCTTGAGGTCGTTCAATCTTTGCGTCTCAAGTACACGCATGTCGAGTTCTTCAAACCCCTTCGAGAACTGTTCGATGACTCATTCGAGCGACAGCGCAATATTGTAAAGAAAATTCGAAACAGCGCCTTTCATCTCGACCACGAGGCGAAAGCCACACCCGCAACGCTAAAAGACTTGAAACTTCCGTATTATGACTTCTACTCGGAAGCAAAAGGTGAAATCAATAGTATTTATTTTCATCTGCCAGATGTCGTGGATTTTAACTTCTTGATGAATCACTTGATGCCAAACCGCTCCGATCGTGCGGCGGGGAAAGAACTGTTTGAGACTATTCTCAACTTCAATATTGTCTTTAGAAAAGCAGCACTGACTTTTGTTACGGGTATCGTAAAGAAGTTGAATCTAATCACGTAATGTCTCAGAAATATCGGCGCGAACGAGCCTCGTTCTCGAGGCTTTCCGTAGGGCACTTAGCCACGTCGTTTACGGCGTGGATAGATCGGGCAAACGATTGAAAGGGCGTTTTAACGTCCTTGCTCCTATCGGCTTAAGCCAAATCCCAATAAGCCCTTTGAAACGGGCTATGAGATTTATTTCAAACGCTCACTTCTCATTATCTCCGACGCTGAGAAATTGCTTTCCAATATTGATTATCATGATATTCAAAAAGTTCCAATAATCCATCAACTCACCTTGTGGATTAGTATAAGGCGAATCCATTAGAAATACCCATTTACGTAACGACCCAGTGCCATGAGCTTCGGATGTTCGGAAAGTACTATCAAATTTGGTTATAAGATTTTCGATCTGATTTACGAGCCTTTCAGGGACTTCCGGCAACTTACTTGCAATTTTAATAAAGCAATTTTTCTTTCTCCTTGCCTTACAAAAAGTTTCGTATTCAGCGGGCGCAAACATAAGAAGTATAAGGCCCATTATTTTATCGAACAAAGCGCGGTACTTTAGCACGAAAGTCGTGCTGTACCTTTGAATCTCCATCTTTCCAAAGAAATTTTCTTCTGAATCAAATAACGAACTCCCTTCGGACCTATATTTGATAGAGCCATCCTCTAATATTTTGAAGATTGTTGGGAAATACGTGTTCATGATGGCAAGCGTCTTCCAATGATCACACGCCAACAAAGTAAAGTTAATTTGAAGGTCAAGAAGGGCAGTAAAAACCCGCCCACCATCATTTCGTTCTCTCAATTTATCGTAAGCCTTAACTAAGACTATATGATCCAAGGTTAGGCCAAGTTTCTTTTTTTCATATTTCTTAAGCCAACCGTCAAAATTAGCGACTTCTTCTCTGTTCTTTAGAATGAAGGACTTGTCAGTTTTTGGGAAAATCATTATGCCTCTCAACTCAAAACCATCTAATTTATGATTATGGCGATTGTATCGGTTTAACACTCCAATTTCGAGTATTATCTGGAATGAATCGTGATAAAGAGTCGCGATCACCTGCGGCTGTGCCGCTCGATGTGCGGCGTTGGCTATGCCACGCCGGGAGTTTGCCACTTGACCCACGCGGCTATACCGCCGGTTTCGCGGGCGATCAAAATAATTCAATAGCCATCGCTTTGAGCGGCGGCGGAGCCGCGAAGAATCAGATCGACCTTTCGGTGAGTCTGAGACTCACCGCAAATCAAATGGCAAAGCCCAAAGTATTGTATTATTGGAAAGCATCTATGCCTTACAGAGACAATGAGGGGAATTGGCAATTGACTGACGACGAGAACGTGGTCGATGCGATAAGCGAGCGTAATCCGTACCGGTGGGTGCGGCACGCCGGAGATTTTGCATCAGCGGAAATGCTTAACAAATACACGGATTGGCTGGTGGCCGAACTGGACGCGGCGGGATTTACACAAAAGGGAGAAAGAAAAAAGAAGCAGGGTTGACGCCCGGCGGATTCGCACCCGCCAATCTATTTTTCAAACCCGTATTTGACCAACTTTAACGACTCTTCCTGGATCAATCCGACGCCCGGAGCGTAGAACTTAAACTCTTTGCCGGGCTCAATCTGCGAACTGTCTTCTGTTTTGAGGCAATTCCTGAACTCGCCGGCCGGAACCTTGAGCGTCTCGGTGAGGCTGATGATCTCGCCGCGATCCATCGCCACGCCCGGAGCTATCTCCTGAAAATACCTCGCCTTTGCGACTGGAGAACCGGCCATCGCCAAGCCAAATTTTGCGCCATTAACGCCCGAGAGCCACGCGCCTTCGTGTTTTATGATCTTATCGTTCTTGTAAATATCCACTTCCTCGCCAAAGTAATAGACGCTGTTCGTCCGTTTGCTTATGGCAAAGAAATTCCGCGATATCTCAGTCAAATGTCCGCCTTTTGACTCGCGTTCCTCGACGACACGGGTTTGCACGCCGTCGATAAGACGTGTCTCGTTCATTACAGTGATGATAAGCCTCTCGTCGCCGTCAGCGAGTGTGAGAACATAGCCTGGTTCCAGTATAAAATACGGATTCCGACCGGTCGGCCCGAGATCCGGCTTTTCTAAGGAAAAATCGGCAGCCCAGGTTTTATCAACAGTTTTTTGCGCTTTAAATGCTTCCGATGCAAATAATACTGTCGAAAAGATTACGGCCAGGAAACAAAATCGCCTCATAACAACCTCCACTTAGAACTATTTTTGCTCGCGGCCCGGACCAAATATGGCCTGTCCCGACATTTTTCCGGTCATCTTAGAGCCGTCGAATACGACCTCGCCGTTGACTATCACGTCGGTTATTCCTTCGGCGTATTGATGCGGTTTGTCGAAAACGGCAAGATCAGTGATTTTTGATTCGTCAAAAATTACCAGATCGGCGGCAAAGCCCTCGCGGATCAGGCCGCGGTCGGGGATGTTGAACGTTTGAGCAGGAAGCGAGGTCATTTTGCGGATCGCGTCTTCGAGCGTGATCAGCCTTAGCTCACGGACGTAATGACCGAGAACGCGGGCATTGTTGCCGTAACCGCGCGGATGCGGGACGCCCGAGCCAAGCGTCTGGACGCCTGAATCGGAGGCGATCATCGTGAAAGGCTGTTTCATGATGTTCTGCACGTCGGGTTCCTGCATCCCCCGATATACCATGCTTGCCCCGCCCTGTTCATACATCTCGATGAATTGCTCGATCTGAGCGTCCAGGTTGTCCTTGCCTTTAGCGATCTTGGCAATTTCTTTGATGTTCTTGCCGTTAAACTCAGGATTCGACCTGTAGCCGGCGACGTACGCATAGCTGAGGTCCTTGAATTTCTTTTTCTTTAACTCAGCTTTGACCTCATCGGCGACCTTTTTGCGTGTCGCGGGGTCGGCGAGCCGTTTCTTGCCCTCGTTGCGGCCTCCGGCGTTTACCCAGCTTGGAAGACGCGAATCCAGATTCGTCGATGACGCCGTGTAAGCATACTGGTCGACAGTGACGGTTAGCCCTCGTTTTCTAGCGGCCTCGACAAGGCCGATGGTCGCCGGCGTTTTTCCCCACATCGCCGGCACCTGGATCTTAAAGTGCGAGATCTCGACCGGCATATTGGCCTGTTCGCCGATATTGATCGCTTCTTCGATAGCTTTGACGACCTCATTGCCCTCGTCTCGGATGTGACTGGCATAAATGCCGCCGTATTTTGCCGCCGCCTTTGCCATCGCGACGACCTCATCGGTCTTGGCGAACGTTCCGGGCAAATAGATCAATCCGGTCGAAAATCCGACCGCTCCATCCCTCATCGCCTGTTCGACGTAAGCATTCATCCGGGCTTGTTCCTCTTGAGTCGGAGCTCGATCGTCGAGGCCTATCACCTTTGACCGGACCGTGTTATGGCCGATCAGCGAGGCGATGTTCACGGCAAGCGGTGTGGACTTAATACGGCCGAGAAATGTGCCAATATCCAGGTCTGAGCCTCCGCAATTGCCAGTGACAAGCGAGGTTACGCCCATGCGAACAAAATTCTCGGCCTTTGGTTTATCAAAAATGTCCTCGGTGTGAACGTGGACGTCAATAA
>JAYVDQ010000343.1:0-4529 GCA_043749325.1 Chloracidobacterium sp.
GTCCGAATCGCGAAGTACCGGTATATTGAGCTTATTCGTGAATGCAAATTTACGAATATCCTCGGAGGTCATAAAATTCTTCGATTTCGTATTGGTCGAATCGGTCGCGACGAAGTAAAAGACTACATTCTTGCCGGCATATTTTTTAGCCAGGGTGCTGGTATACTCGGCTTGCTTTGCCGAAAGCGGCAGCCACGCGGCACCGACGGCCAAGACAACGACCTTGCCCTTTTGATTGTCGAGATCGACCCGTCCGCCGTCCAACGTTGTCAAAACAGTCTGCGCAGCGCCTGCGGCCGTAAATATAACCGTGAAAGAAATAATTGTGATGAAACCTTTAATCGTTTTCATATATTTGTGAAACACGTTTACATTACGCCTTTCAATTACAATTAGATGCAACTTTGATACTACTCTACTGCTTTCGATTTAGAATGACGTTATCGATCTGTCTAACACCGCCAAAAGCGACAGCGGCGGCGATTAGCGTTTCTTTATCTCCAATCCTATCAACAGGTTGCATCGTTTCGCGGTCCATTATGGCAATATAGTCGATCTCCGCTAGCGGTTCGGTCTCAATATGGGTTTTGACGATTTCAGCAAGATTCGCGGCATTTCGTTCCCCTTTTTTGAAAGCTATCTTCGCTTGGCGCAGCGCGTGGATAATGACGGATGCCTTCTGATGCTCCTCTTCGGAGAGCAAAGTATTGCGTGACGACAGGGCAAGGCCCGATTCTTCGCGAACAATCGGCACGACGACGATCTCTGTCTCAAAACCAAGATCGCGGGTCAAACGCTTTATGATGGCTACCTGCTGGGCGTCTTTTTGCCCGAAAAAAGCGAAATCGGGCCGGATAGTATTGAACAAGATTGTGACCACGGTCGCGACACCGCGAAAATGGCCGGGACGCGACGCACCCTCCAGGGTCTCGGTTAACCCCTCAACATTGACATAGGTTGAGAATCCCTCGGGATAGACCTCGTCGGTGTCCGGAGCGAAAATATAATCAACCTCGTATTCCGCGAGCGTCGCGGCGTCCGACGTTAGGTCACGTGGATATTTCTCAAGATCGGCCTGTTCATTAAACTGAGTCGGATTTACAAAGATCGAAACGACAACGACATCACACATCTGACGGCACTCTTTTACCAGGGCCAGGTGCCCTTCGTGCAAAGCACCCATTGTCGGAACAAACCCGACGGTCTTGGCCTCGCGACGTAATTTACGTGCGATCGAGGCCATACGCTGTCGGCGGTTGATGATTTCCACTATAGGTCGGTTTCCAAAAAGTCATCGCGAACGATGCTGCGTAGTCGTTCGGAAAGGGGTTTTACCTTAGTCGTTGCGGCACCCCAAACTATATCAAGATCCAGCGAAAAGTAAGCGTGAACTATAATATTCCTAAATGACGTCATCGATTGCCACTCTATATCTGAGTATCGATCCCTGATTTCGGGAGTTATTTTCGACGCTGCTTCACCGATGATCGCGAAATTATAATTTACGGCGTTTTGAAGCATAGTATTGTTGAGAAACGCTTCTTTGGAAAGTCCATCAACGTAACTCGAAATCAAGTCCGCCGCATCCGCTATATCGAGTAAGTAATTGCGTTCATCCCTCATAAATCGGCAGAGCATTTGAAAGGACGGATTCCTTAACGTATGGTTTTAATCCTTTCTTGGTGACGAGATCAACTTTAACTCCGATTATTTCTTCCAGATCAATTTGCATCCTTGAATATTCAAATAAGGTGATACCCGAATCCGGAAGGAATTCAACAAGTAGGTCAAAATCACTCTCGGGGCGGTTATCGCCACGGGCACGTGAGCCGAATAAACTCAGTTCACGGACCTTGTTTTTCCTGCAAAGATCGGCGATCTTTTCCCGCGTTTCTTCTGAAAACTGCATCATTTCGCAGCCATTTCCTTTTTCGTTTCCTCGGTCAATCCGTACGACTCGTTGTCATTCGGATACTGACCCGATTTTACATCCTTGCTCCAATTTTGGATCGCATCGGTCATCACCTGTCTTAAATCCGCGTATTGGCGGACAAATCGCGGCTGGCGGCCAAATGTCATTCCGATGAGATCATGGAGGACGAGCACCTGAATATCGCATTCGACCCCGGCCCCAATGCCGATCGTGGACATTTCAAGCTCCTTGGTGATCATGCCGGCGACCTCCCGCGGAACGAGTTCGAGTACGACGGCGAAAGCCCCGGCGTCTTCGAGCATTTTGGCATCCTCGATCAGAAGTCTTGCCTGTTCGGCAGTTCGGCCCTGGACGCGGTAGCCGCCCATCTTATAAACCGACTGCGGCGTCAGCCCGATGTGGGCGACGACGGGTATCTCTTCGCTCACCAGCCGTTTTACCAGAGGTGCCCGATTCCGGCCGCCTTCGAGCTTTACGGCCTCCGCACCGCCGTATTTCATCAACCTCAGAGCATTTCGGACGCTATCGTCCTCATTGACGTGATACGTGCCAAACGGCATGTCGCAGACGACCATCGCACGCTCGGTGCCGCGTTTTACGGCGATACAGGCTGAGGTTATCTCATCGAGCGAAACCGGGATCGTGTTGCCGTAGCCGTGGATAACGTTGCCCATGCTGTCGCCGACCAGTATGATGTCGACACCGGCCTCATCGACAATGCGTGCGGTCGGGTAATCATAGGCCGTCAGGCAGACGAGCTTTTCGCCGTTTTCCTTGGCCGCACGGATCGCGGGCAGGTAAACTTTGCCTTCTTTGTCGGGTTGAAGATACGCCATAAAGTTCTATCAAGAATAGCTTTTCATTGGGGTTTAGTCTAGCTAAATCAGTGCAGAGGCCCGCACGTTAGTAAGGGCGTAACACGCAAGTAAAGGCGAGACATTCTTTGCCCATGATCTAATTACGCCCTTGTTTACACGCGGGCCTCTGCAATTAATCTATTCGGATTCCAGCGTTTAACGCCGCTCGTATCTTCGCATTCGGCAAGGAGATCGGCTATCTCTTTCTGAAGAACTGGATGGACAAAATTCGGTGCGATCTTTGATAGGGGTTTGAGGACAAATCTTCGGAGATGGAGACGCGGGTGGGGCAGCGTCAGGAATTCGGTATCCATCTGTGTGTCGCCGAAAAAGAGAATGTCGAGATCGGCGGTACGCGGCTTTTTCAGTGATTTGTCGGTACGCCCAAGCAGATATTCGATACGCAGCAGACGCGCCATCATTTGCGACGGGGTTACGTTTTTTACATGGATCTCGGCGACCATATTTAGAAAGTAAGAGTCGCTCTCGATCTCGACCGGCTCGGTCTCGTAGATTCCCGACAATTTATTGACGTGAAAGCTCGCCTCCATCAGCCCGCGAACGGCCATCAGCAGATTGCCCGCCCGGTCCCCGAGATTTGAGCCCAGGCCGATGTATGCGATTATGTGATCGGAATCCATCAGGTTTGCTGCCTAATAAATAAATGAATCCGGGCTGGTTGTCAATCGACAGTGGTTAGTGGTCGGTGGTCAGCTCGTCGCCGACGGTGATATACCGCTCGATCCGACCGATGCAAGGTATGCCGCCATTTTCAACGGCTCGTGTTTTTAGGGTGATCGCGGTCCCCACAGTTTGCACTGTGGTCTACAAATATGGCGTCAGCTTCGCTGACTGAAAACGATTGCCAACCGAACATCTTGCCTGAATTGGGTTAACCGGCTTTGCGATTTACGACTATTGCTTTTTCGGTGAAGAGAACATTTCGCCGTCCGGGTCCATTTCGAGATGGGTCGTTGTGTGCTCGGTAATGCTTGAGGGCCGTGTGAGCAGGTCGTCCGTTTCATAGAACGATCGTGGAGGGTTGATATAGTCGGACTGTCCGGGCGGGAGTGCTGTAGGCTCGTCTCTTTTCCCAAGCGCTTTAAGCCCCCGGGCGTGAATGAGACGCGAAATACCGGTTCCTACGAGTAGGAATCCAAACGCCAGCATAAACAGTGAGAAAGTCAGGCCGCGTTCCGAAAGGACAAAAGCGAGTGCCGAAACGACAAAAAGCCCGCCGCCCATTATCATGCCTCTTATGCCCCGGCTAAAAAGATCGATCTGTTGTTCCGCAATGGACAGGGGGGCCTCACCTCTCTTGCCCGAGAAGCGTCGGCCGAAGGCCGGGGTGGTCGGAGCCGCAAGCGCGTTACTCACATCCGCCCCGCAGCCGCGGCAAAATTTGGTCTCATCGGCATTTTGCGATCCGCATTTTGGACAAAACATAATGACCTGCTTCTTGAATGTTTACGTTTTCATCGCGATTTAGGTTCCATTTTGTATTTTACGATGGCGATTTACAACCATAAATTTCTGTCGCCGAAGGTGACAAATAAAATAGCGTAGGATGAAACCCTACGACTCTGATTTCAAAATCGATCGTGTCCCTGAAAGGGACAAACATCTACATGATCAAGTTCGTCCCTTGCAGGGACGGGGGGCGTCGGGCGATTGGTCGTAGGGTTTCACCCTACGCTATTATATTCGTCTCTTTCAGGGACAGAACATTGTGTCTGAAC
>JAYVDQ010000344.1:0-2906 GCA_043749325.1 Chloracidobacterium sp.
ATGAGCAATTTCAGGCGTTAAGCTATAAAGATCTGAGAAATCGGCGCACGACGTCCGCCACCCTGCGTGGGTGGATGCTCGATCGAACAGGAAAGCTAGACGCGGCATTGGCCTATTACAAGGTTGCAAAGGACGGCTCGATAGGCCGTTCGTTCCCGCTCGAAAAGGAAATGGCCCACCTTCTGGGGACCGAACGTGGAACTCCCGGACTTGAGCGTACATTATATAAAAAAGAAGCCGACCCGATGCCTGAGGCCTGGGAGATACTGACCAAATACAGAAAGCCCGAGCCTGAACAAAAGGACGTCCGCACTACGATCGATCGCGATCTGCAACAATACGTCGCTAAACAGCTCGAGGGGAAAAAAGGGGCGATCGTAGTTATTAATCCTCAGACCGGCGACGTGCTCGCGATGTACTCAAACCCGTCGTTCAACCTGGACGAGGCGCAAAACCTCAACTCCTACTTGAAATTAGAGGCAAATAAGGACCAAAAACCTCTACTAAATCGCGCAACGCGCGAATATTACGTTCCGGGCTCGACGTTTAAGACGTTGACCATGATGTCGGCATTCCGGGCGGGTAAACAGGATTTTTTGGGGTCCGACCTCGCGGCGCCCGATTGCTATACCCCCTTTAAAGGCTCTCGGCCGATATGCGACGCGGGTGGCAGCTGCGAGATATGCTCGACCAGCGTGCCGATCCGAGAAGCTTTTAAGGTCTCGAGTAATCAGTATTTTGCCCAACTTGCTAATTTTCTGGGCCGAGACCGAATGGGTGAAACCGCTCGGCTGGTCGGTATCGCTCCCGTCGATGCGAGAAAAGATGCTTTGACTCAGGGTTATTTCCCGGATATTTGGAACACGAGCGATAAGCGGATCGCCTACGCGCTGGCTCCTGCCAGGGCCACGATGGTCACCGGAAAGGAATTAACCCTTTACGATTTCGGACTTGAGGGCATGGGCCAAGGGCTTGCGTCCCAAATGACGCCATTTCAAATGGCTCTTATCGCCTCCGTACCGGGTAACATGCTGGGTAAGCTCATGAAGCCAAAGATTGAGGCGGATCTTCAGCCGCAGGCATTTGCCGACGTGCTTTCACCGCAACAGGCAGCCGCCGTACGCGAGATCATGTCAACAGTTACGGAAGAGGCAGGAGGAACCGGAGGCCGCGTAAAAGCAGCCCTTGCCGGCACAAATATCATGGCCGGCGGCAAGACAGGGACCGCCGAGAAAGTTGGTGCACCGCGATACGATTCAAAAACGGGCGAACGGATGTTCGTCATGAAAAAGAAAAAAGACGAGAACGGCGAGATAATCGAATACAAAGAATTTCTGACATACAACCGAACCGACGGCTGGTTTATCTGCATAGCCCCGCTCGAAAACCCGCAAGTCGCAATTGCAGTCGTTTTAGAGGATATCGGAAACCAGTTTGGCGGCGGAACGGCGGCCCCGGTCGCCGCTAACGTGATACTTAAGGCGAGAGAACTGGGCCTTTTGGGTGACCGTTATAAACCCAAGACCACCGTCCAAAGACCGGCAGCGAAAAAGAAAAGATAGTCTTTAAATTTTCGAGTGAAAAATAGAACCTCATCGCATTTCTTTATCCTCGTCCTGATCGTGATCGTTACGGCGATCGCCCACTATTCGATACATTACGGAGCGTTGATCCGTGGCTATGACACATCGACCCTGACGGCCACCCGTAACATCTTACTCCTTTCTTTACTTGCAGTTCTGCCTATCTTATTAAAGCGATTTATCCGGTTTGATGGTAACTGGACGTTGTACACCTCAGCCATTCTGCTGTTCTCGATTGGATTGACGGTGCAGTATCGTTTGTTCAGCGACCCCGAATATACATCACGAAAGGACAAGGCCGAGGCCCGACAGGACAAGATCAAGGTTCTCCAGATGCACTATATTCAAGAGAACTACTCGGCGGAGAAGAAACAGATCATGGGCTTGCCGCCCACTCCGCCGGCCCCCGTCGATCTCTCTAAAGAAACCCCAAAACCGACAAATGAGGGCTACTCAGCCGTTTTTCTGTCCGGCAGTACAGTTAATCCAATACTTGCGTTTATCAGCCTCATTGGAGCGTTTATCGTTATACGCCGCGAAGATGTGCTAGGAATGCTACAGAGAAATGGATTTCTGGTGGTCCTCCTGACTCTCGGACCGCTGATCGTGGCCGCGATCACATCGCGGGCCGGTAAATCCATAGGAAATATGACGCCGTGGGAACCGGCCAAAATTCCCTTTTTGATCGGCTTTGCGGCAATTCTTTCGGTCCTGTACCAGAATCTTACACGTACCTACTGGGGTATTCCACGTGCCAAAGACGCCGTTCCGCTTGTCTTTATGGCAATGCTGCCATTCATCCCATTCTTTGTGCTCAAAGACTTTGGGCAAATGATGGTCTTCAGCGCGGTGTATGCCACCCTGTACCTGATCGCGGTACGCCGCTTTTCCCAGCGATTTGTACTGGTAGGGAGTGTTTTATTAGCAGTTTCGATCCTCGTCGTAGGGGCATTGCCAGATAAAACACAGGAGAAGATACCGCTGCTTCCGGCGGTTGCCTCGCCCGTCAAAGCTATACTGCCCAACCGCATACAGCAGCGATTCCATTTATGGCTCGACGGGTTTAACCCGCCCACGCCTGAAACGAAATGGTGGAAGGACGATTACGACGATTATTACAAAAAGCTGGTTGAAAAAGATCCCAATCTCCCGCAAATGCTGGCTGACGATCAGGACCTGCAAAAAACGATCAATATCGACGCCTGGTTCGATATTTTGGCGTTTCAACCAGCTCAGGCTACATTTGGATTGGCTTCCGGCGGCACTACGGGCCGGGGGTTGGGGCTCGGGTATCCTGAGTTAATTCCTGTCGCGGATTCGGAC
>JAYVDQ010000345.1:0-2491 GCA_043749325.1 Chloracidobacterium sp.
GGAAAAAGCGATCGGATTTGGCAGGCAAGGCCTCAAGCTTGACCCTAACTATGCCACGATCTACATGAATTTGGTGGAATCGTTGGTTTCGCTTGATCGATACGATGAAGCCAAGGAAACCTGCCGGCAGGCATTCGAACGGAAATTGGACGGCGACTATTTTCATTTATTCCCATACATGGTCGCGTTCATCGAGAATGATACGGCGGCAATGGAAGCTAACCTGAGGTGGTTTGCCGGACGCGATGACGAGTATCTTGCTCTCGATCTACAGGCCGGAGCGGCGGGTTTTCAGGGGAAATGGCGGACAGCACAGGATTTCTCACGACGATCGATCGATCTCGCGGGCCGCGGCAATACTAAGGAAGTTGCAGCGAAATTTGCCTCCGAACAGGCGTTGCGGATCGTCTTCTGGAGCTCTGGAACGGGCCTGCCTGCGAGCGACGACCCGCAGCTCAAGACCGTTCTTAAAGCGCAAACAAACAAGGCTCTTAATTTAGAAAAAGGCCAATTGGTCGTAGTCGCAGTCGCCCTTGCCCTCGCCGCCGCAGGGCATGCCGATGAGGCAAACTCGCTCACGGCAGAATTGTCAGCGGAACGCCCGAAAGACACTTTACTCAACCAGTTATGGCTGCCGACGATCAGCGCGGCTCTTTTACTGCAAAGCGGGAAAGCCAAAGAAGCCATCGAGGAGCTTGAAATTGCAGAACGCCTGGAAAGGGCGGCCGAATTTTACCCCCAGTACCTTCGCGGCCTGGCTTACCTGCAGCTAAAGAAACCGAAAGACGCCGTCCGTGAATTTGACAAGATCCTCGACCATCGCGGCGAAGCCCCACTCTCGTCCATCTATCCGCTCGCCCAGCTCGGCAAAGTACGCGCGACAAAAGACAAGGCCGAATACGAAAAGTTCTTTGAGCTTTGGAAGGACGCCGACAAAGACATGCCCGCCCTCACCGCCGCCCGGGAAGAGTTTGAAAAATTGGGGGCACAAAAATAGACAAACGGCCTAACTTTTTGCTAAATTTTCCCTTTCCGTATTTACTACATTGACTAAGATAAACAGCCTGTCCCTCGGCCGCGACCGAAAAATCATGCAACCGTGACGTACGACTTTTTACATCTCTGACCTGACCGACTTGAAAAAAAGGAGACCTGATAGTGATCAACCGAATTTTTAGAGCATTTACCGCAAGCGTTTTTGCTTGCTCCATAATTGTAATTATTGCAGCAACGTCCACTTCCGCACAGGAAGCCGGCGTAATTGACGTATCGAAAGTGCCGGAGACGGCTGCTTTGAAAGGCTTTGTACCCGCCGGATGGAAGCTTGAGGAGCAGATCGACGGCGACCTCAACGGCGACGGTATTGCCGATCACGCCCTTAAGCTGATCGAGGACAAACCCGCCACAAACAAAGACGACACCATGAACGAACGCGGCCGCGCACTGGTTCTCGTCTTTGAGGATAAAGGGGGCAAATTCCGCAACGCCGCCGTCGCCGACAAGCTGCTGCAATGCGCGTCGTGCGGCGGAGCATTCTACGGCGTCAGCCCGGCACCCGCTAATGTCTCGATCAAAAAAGGCGTTCTCATCGTCGAACAGGACCACGGTTCGCGTTGGGTGACCGATGTGACGTTTCGATTCAGATTTGACGAACAGCCGAACATGTTTATCCTGATCGGTTTTGACTATTCGAGCCGCGACCGTGCCGCAGGCGGCGGTGCCTCCGAAAGTACAAACTACCTGACCGGCAAACGCATCACGACAAAGTCTAAAGCCAAAAAGGATACAACGACCGCCTCGCAGGTCACCAAAATGCGGTACAGCATCCAGGAAGTAGACGCCGAAAAATTTGAAGAAGAAGCCACAAAGCGTTTAGGCCTAGACTAATATATCAGGGTTAGAAATCGAAACAGGTTGTCTGAAAAGGCGGCCTCTTTTCTTATTTAAAATTCAAATCGGTGAGGCCGCCGGGCAAGGGATCGGGAAATGGCGGTACTGGATTGTGATTTGGGACAGGTTCTTTTTTATTACAAACCCTACCGCCCCCCTGTGCCTCCAGCCGATCTCGAAGGTTTGCGTCGGATTAACGCGGAAAATGCCTATCTGAATTCAGGTGATTGGCACGGATTAACAGGAGAACGCCGATCTGATATAAGAGCGGCCTCTACGGCGGGGCCGTAATGGGGACGGTTATTTCGATCTTTCCGGTTCGAGTCTCTCCACCGGCTGGGTTTGAATCACCCGGGCCGTGTCGGGGAACCCCTTACGCGTTTCCCGGACCGCGGCTTCATTGAGAAATACGAGGGCATTTCGCCCCAGTACCGCCTTTATCATCGACCTTGCTCCTGCGATCGTCCTGGGGATGGCCGATCGATTTCAACGTTACTTTCAGATCATTCTTAGGACGCAACAATACCAAAGGTATGGGTTCGACCTCTTCTTTTGAATCAAGTGTTATTTCAAACTTTTCACTTATGGTGGCGAGGACCAA
>JAYVDQ010000346.1:0-2564 GCA_043749325.1 Chloracidobacterium sp.
GTCGATATTTTTACGACGTCGTCGTCGGGCGGCGTGGGTGCGGGTTTAGGGGCCGAGACTTGGCCGAATGCGTCAACGGCAATGCTCATATACAGGAAAATTAATGTGGAAAATTTCATCATCGCGTCGAACTCCTTAAGAGGGGGGATTTGTTTGTTATGATATAACGGTTTTGGGATTTCCGGAAAGCATCTCTTGCCGTACAAAGCGGCTTCGTCACGCCGCATCAAATCCGTTCAGGAGCTTTGCTGCCTATGTTTCATAAATTCGTAAATCCGAGCATCTCCGTTTTCCTGCTCTCGATAGTGTTCACCGTCGGTTGTTCGGCTCAGCAGTCCGAGGAACAGGCCCTCGCCAGCTTGCGTGAAATGACCCGCGATGGCAAGCTGCCGCCTGAAAATGTCGTGGCCGATATCGAATCGCGTTTTGCCGGAAAACGTGCCGGGGCCCTCGCAAAGCTGCTCCATGCCCGTATCCGTTTTGAAAACAACGATTTCGCGGGTGCGGCGTCAATACTGAATGCGGATGTGTTTAAGAAGAAGACAAAGGTCGGCGACTACGCCTTGTGGCTGAGGGGTAAGGCTTTGCAGGGCGCGGGAAACCACCCGGAAGCACTAAATGTCTTTGCCGAATTGCTGCATGATTATCCCGACTCGATCCGTGTCCGCGATGCAAAACTGCTTTGGGCAACATCCGCTCTCCAGGCCGGAAAGGCGGTCGAGGTCCCGCCGATGCTCGTAGATCTGAGCGAAAAAAATGACGCGGAAGCATTGCTGCTGACGGCAAAAGCCTATGAAACCCAAAATTCGCAATCCGAGGCGATCAAGTATTACCGCCGTACATATTTCTACGGAGCCGGAACTACTGCCGCCAAGGAAGCCGAGTTAAAACTCACATTTTTAAGCCAGCCGCTGACCCCGCAGACGGGTGAAGAGCAATTGGCCCGTGCCGATAAGCTCTTTAATACAAAGAATTACACTGATGCTGTAGCTGCATACAGCAATCTTGCGATGAATTTCCCGTCCGCCATTACGCCGCAATCTCAGATTCGGAGAATTACTGCTCTCGCAAGCACCGGAAGATTGCCCGATGCACAAAATGTGTTTAATGCTCTCCCCATAGCCGCCAAGGAGCGTGAAGAAGCTTACCGGCAACTCGTCCTCGGCTATGCAAAAGCCAAATTGTGGCCGCAGGCTCGCGCGACCGCTGAGGAGATGCGGCAAAAATTTCCGAACGGGACATTCGTCGCAAAAACACTGATCGACGCCGGGCTCGCCGCACGCGATGCTAAAAACCGCACCGACGAAGGCTATTTCCTAAACACTGCCGTCGTCGCCTACCCAACCGCAATCGAGGTCGCCCAGGCTCAATTCGAATCGGCGTGGTTTCAGCACGAGAGCAGCAATTACGCGATGTCGTCGCAGATGTTCACCGAGCATCTCGCCCGCTACGCCGGCAAGGACACGTCGAATCGCGGGAAAGCTGGCTATTGGGCCGCACGCGACAGCGAGCGAGCCGGCAAAACCGCCGAGGCCTGCGCACTCTACGACGGCGTGATGTACCGCTACGGCTCCAACTGGTACGGCTATCTCGCTCTCGGACGCCTGACGGCGATGAAGGCCCAGGGCAATTGCCGCTCGACCACACCGCCAAACGACACCGTCGCCAGGGCCATCGCCAACCTCCGCGTCGTCACCGTCGCCGCCGAAACCGCCGGGCCGAAGGAACTTGAGCGAGCGGAAAAGAGCGATGAGCTTTCGACAATCGGGCTTTTTGATTGGGCGATCGATGAGTTGACCGAAGCTAAAAAGACCGCCAATAATAGCCCGAAGATCAACCTCGCCCTCGCCCGCCATTACCGTTGGAAAGGCGACAATACGTCGGCTCTCATTGCCATGCAAAAGAGCTATCCCGATTATGCACAGATGTTTCCCGAGGAAATGGGCCGAGAAGAATGGGGCTTTTTCTATCCGCTGACGAACTGGGCCGACATTCAAAAATGGGCCGCCGCACGCGGACTTGACCGCTATCAGGTGGCTGGCATCATCCGTCAGGAAACGGTGTTTAGCCCGCGTGCAAAATCCGCGGCAAACGCCTACGGCTTGATGCAATTACTGCTCCCCACGGCAAAGACCGTTGCCCGCAACTATGGAGCTTCGATGGTGCCAACCTCGCCGGAGGACCTCTATCAACCGGCGCTGAATATTGAGCTTGGCACTGCCTATATGAAGGACCAGTTCGCAAAATTCGGCCGCATCGAATACGTCGCCATCGCCTACAACGCGGGCCCGGGCCGCGTCGCTCCGTGGCGCGCGACCTTGCCGCCGGAGATGGACGAGTTTGTCGAAGCGATCCCGTTCAAGGAGACCAAGCAATACGTCCAGGGCATCATCCGCAACTCCGCCCAATACCGCCGTCTCTACGACGACGCTGGTAACTTCAAACCAAATGTCGGCACGCGGGCGTTGCGCGGCGAAATCGATAGGAAGTCACGCGAACAGTTTACAGCAGAGTTTCCCGACGTGACGGTCGATGAAAGCGGCGCAATTGAGTAGTAGTTTCTG
>JAYVDQ010000347.1:0-2187 GCA_043749325.1 Chloracidobacterium sp.
CGTCGTTCCGGCAAATAATGATTTCAGCGCATGGAATGTTGTGCGATGGCTCTTTTCCCCAAATTATCGGCCGTATTACTCACCTTACGGATATACAACGCTTCCACGCTGGTGGGGCGTTCGTCGCCCCATTGCATACAATGTCTATCACGCAAGAATTGGAAACTTCGCCGGGAAAAACTTTATTACGAGTAGAACTGTCCGTGTCAAAACGGTCGCAAAGGTCAATTATCATCCACGAACCTCGACGCTGGTCGTGAAAAAGGTGGGTGTCGGACATGCCCCGGTTGCCCCAAATCGCCCCGCTAACGTGGTCAGGACTACAGTCACTAAGACAACCACAAATGTTATAAAACCCAGAAAGAAACCATAGATACGCATTTACGGGTATTTGCGCGTACCAGGCTGGCTTTTTAAAGTCAGCGAGTGTCGCCCTAGCTAATAACTAGAGGGCCTTCAGTAGATTTTTGGCGATCACGATCCGCTGTATCTCGCTCGTGCCTTCGCCGATGGTGCAGAGCTTTGAGTCGCGCCAGTATTTTTCGGCGGGATAATCTTTAGTATAACCGTAGCCGCCATGGATCTGGACCGATTCTTCGGATACGCGGACGGCAGTCTCCGAAGCGAAAAGCTTTGCCATCGCGCTCTTTTGAGTCACAGGTTTTCCGGCGTCTTTTGTCGCTGCGGCCTGAAGCGTGAGCAAACGTGAGCATTCGATCTGCGTCGCCATATCGGCCAGCTTGAATTGGATCGCCTGAAAATCGGCGATCGGCTTGTCAAATTGCTGTCTTTCTTTTGCGTATTTCACTGCCGCCTCGTACGCACCCTGAGCGATGCCGACCGAGAGCGCGGCGATCGAGATGCGGCCGCCGTCGAGCACCTTCATCGCCTGCAGAAAGCCTTCGCCTTCGACGCCGAGCAGGTTTTCTGTTGGAACATAACAGTCTTCGAAAACGACCGACGCAGTTTCCGACGCACGCATGCCGACCTTGTTCTCTTTCTTGTCCCCGCGAAAACCGTCCATCGATTTGTCAAAAATAAACGCCGAAATGCCACGATTACCCTGCTCTTTGTCGGTCACGGCGACAGCGACGAGAGTGTTGCAAACGAGGGCGTTCGTAATGAAATTCTTCGAGCCGTTGACCGTCCAGCCGCCGTTCGATGGCGCAGCGGTAGTCCGTGTTCCAGAGGCGTCCGATCCGGCCTGCGACTCCGTCAATCCCCAGGCCCCGAACGATTCGCCCTGTGCGAGCGGCACGAGGTATTTCTGCTTCTGAGCCTCGTTTCCGAACGTATAAATGTGATTTGAGCAGAGCGAATTATGCGCCGCGACCGTCAGAGCCACCGAGCCGCAGACGCGTCCAAGCTCCTCAATGATCGTCGCGTATTCGACATAACCCATGCCGGCACCACCGTATTCCTCGGGAAAAAGAATGCCCAGTAGGCCGAGTTCGGCGAGTTTGGATCGTAGATCGTCGGGGAAATGCTGTGCCTCGTCCCACTCCATCACATGTGGACGGATCTCGCTCTCGGCAAATTCGCGAATGCTGTATTTTATCTGCTGCTGTTCTTCTGAAAGTTCAAAATTCATACTTATGGCTATATAACAAACGATTATATTCGCATAAGAGAAAGTTTGCCGCAAATTTTCGTTGGTGAAAATTGTATTTTACGCGAATTCGCAGGCGCGGTGTAAAATCAATGTTCATGGAATGGAAATCGAATATATTGACGACAGACGACGAGATCCGCGAGCTGCTGCAGAACACAAAGACGATCGCTGTTCTCGGTATCAAACCCGAAACACACGCCGGGCAACCTGCGTTTTATGTTTCGAAATACATGGCGGACGCCGGTTATGACATCATTCCGGTGCCGGTCTATTACCCTGATGTTACTGAAATATTGGGAAAGCCGGTGTATCGCGACCTGTCGCAGGTGCCGGGCGAGATCGACCTGCTAAATGTGTTTCGCCGTTCCGAGGATATTCCAAAACATACGCTCGAAATTTTAGGGAAAAAGCCGAAAGCGGTGTGGTTTCAGCTCGGGATCCGCAATGACGATGTCGCCGAACGGCTCGCCGAAGCGGGCATCAAGGTCGTGCAGGACCTGTGTCTGATGGTCGAGCATCGAGCCCTTCTGGGCTGAAACACGACCGGTAGGGAGTGTGCCCTGGTGATCGTGAGG
>JAYVDQ010000348.1:0-15046 GCA_043749325.1 Chloracidobacterium sp.
GAACTGCTTTTTATTACGATCCACCAGACATATGAACTTTGGTTCAAGCAGGTCCTGCACGAGATCGATGCGACCATAAAGTGGCTCAATGAGGGCCGCGCGTTTCGCGTCAATCACAGTCTGCGGGCCGTCACCGGTATCGAAAAGGTAATGGTTTCGCAGATCCATATACTTGAGACGATGGCTCAGATCGGCTTTCTCGAATTTCGCGACAAGCTCAATCCGGCCAGCGGTTTTCAATCGATGCAGTTTCGCGAGTTGGAATTTGTTTCGGGGCAAAAGGATGAGAAAATACTCGAAATTTTTAAGAACGATAAATTTGCGTATAAGCGCCTAAGCGAGCGTTTTACCGAGCCGGGTTTGGGCGATGCATTCTGGGCGATGCTCGGACGGCAAGGATTTGCCGTGGAGGATCACGATCAAAGGGTCGCCGCGATAGTCGAAATCCTGACCCATCCCGAAAAACACGCCGATCTTTTCAATATGCAGGACCTGCTGATCGAGCATGACGAGAACATCTCATTGTGGCGATATCATCACGTACTGATGGTCGAGCGGATGATGGGGATGAAACGCGGCACCGGGGGCTCGGACGGCGTCGGTTATCTGATGACTACGCTGACAAAGAAATTCTTCCCTGAGATATGGGAAGCCAGGACGCATCTCAAGGTGGCCTAATGGCTCTCATTCCCAAGCCTATCGACGCTGGTGACGACGATCTTTTCGATCTTTCGGCTAGCCGAGAGCGTGATTGACGTTTCTGACCCCGGCAGCACCGAGTGGCTCCAGCCGTCCTTGTCTTTTGTGTACACTACGAACCAAAACGCCTTTCTTTTGCCGGTTTCCCTCCATCGGGCGCGGACAAGTTGAGAGTCCCGTTTTACGAAAAGCCGCGGAGATCGGATCGCTTCGGTTTTGATCCATGAAAATCGGGGTATGACAGCGTCCGCTTTATAGACCTTCTGATTCAGCTCATTTTGAATACCACCGAGATCGTTTCTAAGGGATTTTTCGCTAAAAAAGATGGCTCCGGTCGTATCGGATGAATCACGGGTTCTGCCGATCTGCGAGGCGATCTCACTGGCGGTAAACGTTGCCGTTGAGCCTATCCGATATGCCGCAAGTCCCGGCCAAATGAAGCGATGCTTTGTATTCTGCTGCTTCCACCAATCGAGCAGCACCGGAAAACTCTGTCCTTTTCTGGCGGTTTCCCAATAGAGCTGGGGCGACAGGTAGTCGACCGTCCCGTCCTGCAGCCATTTTCGCGAATCGGCGTAAAGCTCTTTGTACGCATTAAAGCCCTCGATCCCGCGCGCCGCATCGGGCTGCCAGATGCCGAATGGCGAGAGGCCGTAAACCACGTCTGGCTTGATCCGCTTTATCTCGCGTCCGACGGCCTCGATGAAGGTGGTGACGTTTGACCGCCGCCAGTCGTCACGGCTGAACTTACCGCCGCCGGACAGGTATTTCTGCCAGTTTGCCTCGTCGGGAAATTCGATCTTCTTGCCCGCGACGTCCGTTTCGGCGTACGGGTAAAAATAATCGTCAAAATGAACCCCGTCGATGTCGTACCGGCGAACAACGTCGGCGATGACCCGCAACGAATAAATTTGCCCCGCCGGATCGGTCGGATCAAGCCACATATAACGGCCATATTGGCGGACTATCGACGGCTGTGTTTTGGACACATGATCGTCCGACATTGTTTTCGCCGCCGGATGATAGGCCCTGTACGGATTAAACCATGCGTGGACGAGAATGCCGCGTTTGTGTGCCTCGGCAACCATAAATTCCAGCGGATCAAAATCCTGCGGCTTTCCCATCTGTCCGGTCAGAAACTCGGACCACGGCTCAAGCTTTGACCTATAGACCGCATCGGCCATCGGCCGTATCTGAAAGATCACGGCGTTGAGCCTCAGCCGCTTGGCAAGGTCGAGGATGGCGATCAGCTCAGCCTTTTGCTGCCCGACGGGCAGCCCCTTTTTGGTAGGGAAATCGATATTATCGACCGTCGCGACCCAGACTGCGCGAAATTCGCGGTCAATCTTTGGCAAAGTCTGGCTGGTTGCAAACACGGCCGTTATCAACAAAAATGCGATGGCGAAAAGGGGTTTCATGATCTTGGTTTGGATTTCCTTCGTGTACTTTGTGTCTGCCCTTTGAGATCTTTGTGATAATGCCTTAAATCCGATGTCACAAAGAACACAAAGTGCACAAAGTATGAATGTTTCTTTAACTCTATACAAAAACGGCGAAAACCTCATTTGAAAAAAGCTTACCTTTTCGCGTTAGCCGCAGATGGCCACAAATGGTTTCGATCAATCCCGACTCTTTGATCTCTGTAAGTTCGGCCTCGTATTTTTTCATCAGATCGACGCCAAAACGCCGTGCATATTCGCCGAGATCGACACCATTTTCTAATCGAAGGCCTAGAAAGACAAACTCCGACGCAAGGTCGATGTTCTCGCGCATCACCTCGGCCTCGCTGCTCGTCTCGATCATTTCCACATATTGGGCGGTGTCGCGTTCATTCGCATATCTTTGCTTACCGTCAAACGAATGAGCCGAGACGCCAAAGCCAAAGACGGGATCGAGCGTCCAGTATTTTGTATTGTGACGTGACTCGAAGCCGGGCCGCGAAAAGTTTGATATCTCGTATTGCTCATAGCCTGCGTGGGCGAGCCGGCCGAGCATCATCTCGTACATTTCGGCGGCGAGTTCTGGGTCGGGCGTCGGCTGGCGCTTGCTGCGGACCTGTTCCGCAAGCGGCGTTCCGCTGTGAATTTCAAGTAAATACAACGACAAATGCTCAGGCGAGAGACTGATGGCCTCATCAAGATTCCTTTTCCAATCCGCGAGCGTCTGACCGGGCAAACCCGCGATCAGGTCAAAGCTGACATTATCGAATCCGGTATCGCGCAGCATCGCAAATGTAGAACGAGCGTCATTTGCGTCATGGCCGCGAGCGAGCAGCTTGAGCAAATGATCGTCAAATGTCTGCACGCCAAAGCTCGCACGGTTTACGCCGAGCGAGCGATAAGCAGTGAGCGTCTCGGGCGTGACGGTTGCCGGATTCATCTCCATCGTTATCTCGGCGTCAGCCGAAACGCGGAATTTAACCCTGACGGTGTCCAGGATTTGTTTGACCTGACCCGGCGCCAACAGAGACGGGGTGCCTCCTCCAAAATAAATAGTATCCGTGTTAACCGAAAATATGGCCGCAGATGAACGCAGATGACGCGGATCGGAATGGATAATCCTATCTGTGTCATCTGCGTTTATCCGTGGCGAAAGCTCCGTGATCTCTTTACAAATAGCATTGACGTATTGCTCGACCGCGCCCGAATTGCGATAAACATCGGTCGCAAAATCACAATATGAGCATCGCGATTTGCAAAACGGGATATGGAGATAGATACCTGCGGACATTACGACTATTCTATGGCTATACGAGGCGGAACAAAACTCGCTTACGGTCGTAAATTCTAAAAAATGAATATAGAGCAGATATCTTATTACACAAACGCGGTCGCATTTGAAGCGGTGATCTTACTGTGGTTTGTTTTTGCCGGGACGTTTTTGCTTTGGAAAAAACCCGCGTCGGCACCGGATGCCAAGCGGGCGCCAAAATCGTGGATCGGCCTCATATTGCAGGGTTTGAGTTTTGCCATAGTGTGGACTTTTCGCCGTGGGCCGTTCGGCTCGCCGCTGATCGACGGGCAGTTCGCCATAAATATTGGGTTGCAAATTATCGGTGTCCTTCTCGCCGCCGGTTCGGTGTGGCTCGCCATGTCAGCGATCAAGGAACTTGGCAAGCAATGGAGCCTTGCCGCCCGTCTGACCGAGGATCATAAGCTGGTGATGACGGGCGTTTACGGATTTGTCAGACATCCGATATATACCGCAATGCTCGGAATGCTCGTCGCAACGGGGGTTACATACAGCCACTGGATCGGCATGATCGGCGCCGTTATAGTCTTTATCATTGGCACCAAAATTCGCACAAACCTGGAGGAAGGCTTGCTGCGGGAGGCTTTTGGCGATGAATTTAAGACGTGGGAAGCACGTGTTCCGGGACTGATACCGTTTGTGAAGATCTAGTTTTCGAGCTGGTTTTTTAGCGAGTCACGCCACGCGGATTCAAGCTCGCTGACAGGCGATGACACGGTTTTACCGTTTACCGCAAGCGAGAGACTATTTCCACTAACTTTTCCTATTACCTCAAATGGACAATCGCCCGCGATCTCTCTGACGCGATCCAGATTGTCCGATGCAAAGCTAATCACAATTCGTGATGGTGTTTCGCCGAAGAGAAATGCTTCGGCTGAAAGGCCGCCATTTGAAAGCTCGATCTCAGCGCCGATTGCTTTGCGGCCGAGCGACGAAAAGCAGCTTTCGGCAATGGCCACGGCGAGGCCCCCATCGGAGCAGTCGTGAGCTGAGCGGATAAGGTACTCATCGATCAACCTGAGGCAGGTTTCCTGCACCTTTTTTTCCAACTGTAGATCGACGTGCGGTACGACGCCATTCTCGATGATCTCGGCCGTAGAGAGGCCGAGGATCGTTTGAGCGTATTCACTGGCGGCGAGATCGTCTTTTGTGACTCCCAGGATGGCGACAATATCGCCCTCGGCTTTGAAGCCGTGCGTGACGATCTTCCGCGTATCTTCGATCAGGCCGACCATGCCGATTACTGGTGTAGGCAGAATTCCGGCGCCATCGGTTTCGTTGTAAAAGGATACGTTGCCTGAAACGACCGGTGTCTCAAATGCCTCGCAGGCCTCGGTTATGCCATCGACGACCTCCGAGAAACTCCACATTACCTCGGGGCGTTCCGGCGAGGCAAAGTTTAGACAATTGGTGACGGCTATGGGCTTTGCGCCAACGCAGACGACGTTGCGGGCTGCTTCGGCGACAGCAAGCCTGGCACCTTCGCGCGGGTTGACGGCTGTAAATTTGCCGCTGCCGTCAAGGCACATCGCGATCGCCCGGCGAGTTTCTTTAACGCGTATCACCGCCGCGTCCGCTCCCGGCGTGACGGCAGTATTCGTCCGTACCATCGTGTCGTATTGCTCGTAAACCCAGCGTTTTGAGCAGATATTGGGCGAGGCGAGAAGCCTTTTTAACGCTTGTTCCAAGTTCCGAGTTCCGAGTTCCGAGTTAAGAAAAGAATGACGATCCGACTCGGAATTTGGAACTCGAAACTCGGAACTTGGCCTCGCCATGGGCCGACTATATTTAGGGGCTTCGTCAGTCAATGCGAGGACGGGCAGATCGGCTTCTAAACGGCCGTTGTGAATGATCTTCAAACGGTCGCCCTCGACGACATGCCCGATGACCACGGCGTCGAGATCCCATTTGTTAAATATCTCGACGACCTGTTTTTCCTGGCCTTTTCGTGCGACGATCAGCATTCGTTCCTGCGACTCGGACAGCAGCATCTCGTAGGCGGTCATGCCGGTTTCGCGCTGGGGGACGAGCGTCAGATCGATCTCAAGCCCCGTGCCGGCACGGGCGGCCATCTCGACCGAAGATGACGTAAGGCCGGCGGCGCCCATGTCCTGAATACCCTCGATCGCGCCGCTGCGCATGGCTTCGAGACATGCTTCGAGCAGAAGTTTTTCCAGAAATGGGTCGCCAACTTGCACGGTCGGCCGCTTTTCTAGTGCCTCGTCGTCAAACTCGGCCGACGCCATCGTCGCACCGTGAATGCCGTCACGCCCCGTTTTCGCACCGGCGTAAAGCACCGGATTGCCAATGCCCGAAGCCTTGCCAAAAAAGATCTGGTCTTTTTTTACAATGCCGAGAGCAAAGGCATTCACCAATGGATTGAGGCTGTATGACTCATCGAAAACAACCTCGCCGCCGACGGTCGGCACACCGAAACAGTTGCCGTAATGACCGATGCCCTCGACGCAGCCCTTCAATATTGACTTGTTTCGATTGTAAACAGATGACGCAGTGATGGAGGGACGCTGGGGCGCCGGGATTTGGTCGCTGCGTCCCAGCGTCTCCGTGTCTCCGTGTCCTTCCGCCGAGAGCGGGCCAAAGCGAAGCGAATTCATCGCCGCTATTGGCCTTGCACCCATCGTAAAAACATCGCGGAGAATGCCGCCGACACCGGTCGCGGCTCCCTGAAACGGCTCGATAAAACTCGGGTGATTGTGCGATTCGACCTTAAACGCAACGCACCAATCGTCACCGATATCGACGACCCCGGCATTCTCGCCCGGCGGCACGATCACGCGTGGGCCGCTCGTCGGCAGGCGTTTGAGATGGACGCGTGACGATTTGTACGAGCAGTGCTCCGACCACATCACGCTGAAGACGCCAAGCTCCGTCAGGTTGGGCTCGCGGCCCATTAATTCCTTGATCTTTTCGTATTCGTCGGATGCGAGACCGTGTTGGGCGACGATTTCAGGGGTGATATAGGTCATCGTTTATATAAAGCCAAAAAAGTCACTTGAAATAAACAAAAGAGTTTATGCGTTTCGGATATTTTTATCAAATCCGACCGGCGGGTCACCGGATTTCTGCAATAAATATGGAGGGTTAAAATAGACGCGTCATTTTCTGGCAAAAGCTACAAGTCAAAAATGAATCCAAAAAAATGAACAAAACCTAAAATCCTGTATGGCCTCAAAATATCGGCTGTGTTTTCACACCTTAAGTCCAAATAACACAATAGCTTGCCATATTGATCACAGCAGGCACGACTATTGCCTTTTTGTTTGTAACAGTTGGTAAGACAATCTGCGCCTTATTGCAATTAAAAACTAACCTGGGTGTAACCGGTCTAAAATCCGTCAATTATTGCGGATATTTTCCGGGACACATTTGATGTCAAGGGGGCCTTTTTCACAGATAAAAGATTATTTGAGAAAATTTGCGGTTTTATTGGCATGACTAACGAAGGAGATTAATATGAGAACCAAAATTGGTACCCGCTTCCTGGCATTTTTTGTGGCTGTCTTTGCTTGTTTCACCACAATCGATGCTCAGACGAGTAAAGGAACTGTTGCGGGAACAGTTACCGACCCCAATGGGGCAGTTGTGGCGGGGGCAACAGTAGATGTTGTCAGTAACGCTACAAATCAAAAACGCTCGGCAACCAGCAACGATTCGGGTAATTACCGTATCGATGCGGTTGACCCTGGGGTGTACGATGTGATTGTCACAACCAAAGGTTTCAAAACACGAACCACCAAAGGGGTGCAGGTCTCGGCAAATTTAACGTCTACCCTCGACGCCCGGCTCGAGATCGGGGCGGAATCAGTGGTTGTCGAGGTCACGACGGGAACCGGAGAAACCTTGCAGACATCCGAGCCTGTTAGGGGTGGCAACTTTTCACCGAGGCAGGTCGAAAGTCTGCCAAGCGCCAACTTAAATCCGTACGATCTGGCGCGTCTGCTGCCGGGGGTTGTAACCGCGACCGGCGGAGGACAGTTTGGAAACGCATCGCAGTTTTCGATCAATGGCTCGCGTCCCCGCGGCAACAACTACCTGATTGACGGAACCGAGAACAACGACATTTCTGTTACCGGCCCGGCAAACATTATCAGCAACGAAGACGCGGTATCCGAAGTTTCGATTCAAACCGGTCTGTTTAGTGCCGAATTTGGCCGCGCCGGCGGCGGTGTTTTTAACATCATTACCAAATCGGGAACAAACGCCTATCACGGCACGCTGCGTTGGCTGCTGCTGTCAGAGGCGTTAAACGCCTACAATAACAGCGATGGCTTGAACTTGTTGTCTAAGAAAGGCGTATTCACTGAAAATGTTTTTGGCGGAACGATCGGGGGGCCGTTGCCTTTGCCAAACTTTGGCGAGGGCGGGCCTTATTTTAAGTCGGGCAGAGATAAGACGTTTTTCTTCTTTGGGCTCCAATATGACCGTTTTCGTTCGACCACAAATTTCGGTGCGTTCCGTGTGCCGACTGTGAATGGGTTTAACACATTGCGAAGCGTTTTTCCGGCGGGGACCAATCCGCGGGTTGACCTCTACCTACAGGCCATCGGTAGCGCAAGAGGAATCGCAACACTTCAGACTATCGACCTCGGAACCGGTCCGAACGGTGCGGGAGCTGTCATTCCCCGCGGCTCGGTCGAGACCGGAACCATTACCATTGGCGCTCCGTCACTCTCGAACGACCGCCAGTGGGTAATGAGGGTCGATCACAGAATAAACGATAAGCAGCAACTGGGTTTCCGTTATACGGATGACGACACCATCTCGCCAAATGCGGCGATGAATTCGCCGTTCTTTACAAGGAATTTCACGGGCCAGTCGCGCAACTTCCTGATAACCCACACATGGGTTATGAATTCAAGCCTTACAAATGAGCTGCGGGTTTCGCCCTACGGCTTGATCAATTTTGACTTTCCAATTTCACCGGGTGCGCCGGCTCTCGCGTTTACGCTGCCGGCAATTACGATTACCGGGCTTTCGCAAATTGGAATCAATACAAATATTCCGCAGGGCCGCCGAGCAAAAAACTACCTTGTCCAGGACACGATGACGTGGGTAACCGGCTCACACACATTCCGCTATGGTTTGGAGTTTTTGAAGCAGACCGCGTTTCAGCGTCAACCTTTCAATATCCGAGGATCGTTTGGTTTTACAAGCCAGAGCGGCGGCTTTACGGGGCTCGCCAATTATGTTGACAACTTTAGCGGGCCATCCGGCAGTGCGGGTAAGAACATCGGTACGCCGGGTTATAATCCGAGCCTCTTCCGTCAAAGCTACTTTGTTCAGGATACGTGGAAAACCACGCAGAACCTGACGCTGACTCTGGGCGTGCGTTACGAAAACTTTGGCCAGCCGGCAAACAACGCGTTTCAATTTCCAGCGTTCGCCGGTTTTGATCCGGCGGCTTTTCTCGTGCCAAACAAGGTGAAAAAGGACAACAATAACTTTGGCCCAATCGTGGGCTTTGCGTATTCGCCGTCGTTCAAATCAGGGTTTCTCGGCACGTTGTTCGGTGAAAAGAAAAGCTCGATCCGGGGCGGCTATCAGGTCAGCTACGACACATTCTTTAACAATCTGTTGTCGAACATTGCTGCTGACTCGCCGAATCGGCCTTCGGTCACCTTTACGGGAGCGACGACGGGACGCGGAACGTCTCCGTGGTATCCTGACGCATTGGCGCAGACATTTACGCCAGGGCCGCTCAATACACAGACCTCCGTGTTTAACCCGAATATCCGAAACCCCTACACCCAGCGATACTCGCTCGGCTGGCAGCGTGAACTGCCCCACGGGTTCTTTATGGACGCGTCCTACGTCGGCACATTGGGCCGCAAGCTGTTTGTGACCGAAGACCTGAATCCGCTTATTGCGGGTGTCCGTAGATTTCCACTTTTGGGGATTAGGCGATACCGCACAAGCGGAGCTAATTCGAATTATGACTCGGCCCAGTTTCGCCTCGACAAGCGCCTTACAAAAGGCCTGACGGCTACCGCGTCATATACATGGTCAAAGCTGATCGACCAGGTTAGCGAGGTTTTTGCCACCGACACGAGTGCCAGCTCGCTGGCCGTTATACCGGCCTATCAGGGTGGTTTGAAACTTGACCGCGGCTTATCGGATTATGACAGACGGCATCGTCTTGCCGTGTCGTATGTATGGAATCTGCCCGGGCCGAAAGAAGGAATTCTCGGCCAGGTGCTCGGCGGCTGGCGACTTGCCGGTATCACCACCTTCCAATCGGGGGCCCAGTTTACGCTTGTAAACGGCTCGGACAGAAACGGCGACGGCAACAATATTGAGAGGCCGAATATCGGCAACCCGAACGCTTCGCGCAACTCGCGTGGAGCTATCGTTGCAACTGCTGTTTGTGCCTCAGGTCTGCAAAATCCTGAAACCGCAACCTGCGTCACGCCCAATGATGTCTATGTGTATCAGGTCGCGGCCAATGCGGGGATCAGCTCGGCCATGATTGGGCGTAACACGGAGCATTCCAACTGGATCAAGAACACCGATATTAGTTTCTTCAAAATCTTTAAGGTTAAAGAGAATCTTCAGCTTCAATATCGGGTTGACACTTACAACACGTTCAACCATCCACAGTACACTGGCATCCCGAGCCGAACGGTGGCCGTCGCGTCGGTTCCGGCGGGAAATTACCTTAATTACAGGCTGCTCGGTGCCAGTGGCCGCAGCGTGAGAATGGGGCTGAAAATTGTGTTCTAAATTCTATTTTTGACATAGCCCGAAGCGGGCATTTGAAGCCGTCCGAGTAAAAACGCTCGGACGGCTATTTTTTTGATCTAGCGCTTGTAAACCACCCCGTTTTTCATAACAAAAACGGCGGATTCCATTTTGTGAATGTCCGTCAGCGGATCACCTGAAACGGCGGCGATATCGGCCCATTTGCCGACTTCGAGCGAGCCGATCTTTTTGTCCCATCCGAGCAGGGTTGCACCGCCCATCGTTCCGGCGACGATGGATTCCATCGGCGTCAGGCCGCCCCATTCGACCATGAGAGTGAATTCGTGGCCGTTCGTTCCGTGCGGGATCACCGACGAATCGGTGCCGAGAGCCATCTTTACGTTGTACTTCTTTGCGATCTTGATACCGTTTCGCATCGCGGCAGCGGCGGCAAAAGCTTTTTCGGCTATTAAGCCTTTGAGGACACCGCTTTTTGCCAATTTCTCGACCTGTTCGCCAGCCATAAGCGTGGGCACGAGATACGTTCCTTTCTCCACCATCATTCGGGCACCTTCTTCGTCGAGAAACGAACCGTGCTCGATCGACGAAACGCCGGCCCGGACGGCGATCTTGATGCCCTCGGTCCCGTGGGCGTGGGCGGCGACCTTGCGGTCGAGCTTGTGGGCCTCGTCAACCAGAGATTTCATCTCCTCGTAGGTATATTGCGTTGCCCCGACAGCGTCGCCTTCGCTCAAAACGCCGCCGGTTGCACAGGTTTTTATAACGTCGGCGCCGTATTTGACCTGATATCGTACCGCGGCACGAACCTCTTCGGGGCCGTTTGCAATGCCGTCTTTTATCCCGCTGCTCAGCAATCCAGGCTTAAAGCCGTTCTCGTCGCAATGCCCGCCAGTGATGCCGATCGCGTGGCCGGCCGCCATCATTCGCGGGCCGGGCACAAAGCCCTCGTTGATCGCCTTGCGAAGCGCCATGTCGTCAAAATTGGATGCGCCGACATTGCGTATCGTCGTAAAACCCGCGAGCAAAATGTTGTTTGCGTTTCGCGTCCCGAGGATCGCGGCGAAAGAATCGTAATCCTTCACGGCCGCTGTCGAACCAGCCGGATCACCCAATATTCGTCCGATCACATGGGTATGAGCGTCAATAAATCCCGGCATCAGCGTTGCGTCACCGAGATCGATGACCTTCGCTCCGGCCGGGATCTGGACCTGGCCGCTCGACCCGACAGCCGTGATCATGTTGTCGGTGACAACCACAACAGCATTCGGGATTGCGGGTTTGCCGGTTCCGTCGATCAAGCGGGTGGCCTTAAGGACAACTATGCCTTTACCGACCGGTGGATCGGGCGTAATGGACCTGTCCTGAGCATAGGCAGCAAACCCTAAAATGAGAGATGAAAAAGCCACCAGAAAAGCGGCGGCAAATCTTGATTTGAGCATTTGAAAGATCTCCTCTATTTTGACGGAATATTGTAAGGCGTGATTCTACCGTAAACCGGGCATGATTTCGAACCGCCGGCCCTATACAGGCGAAATGGTGTCATCATTCAGATCAATTCGAGGGAGCTGCCGCCGCCGGTGCAAGCAGTTTATTGATCTCGGTAGTGAGTGCCTCAAGCCTTATTTTCCCATTCCGTGTGTAAACGGTCACACCCGCGGGAGTGATCAGGACCGTCATCGGCAGATTGCCGCTCCAGTCTTTAGAGATCAGATTGATCGCGGCGCCCTCGTCCGGAGTATGGAGCAGATAGGCGGGCATTTCAGATTTCATTTGGGACAGGAATTTTGGAACGTCACGGTCGATATCCGCAAGATCGTCGAGCGACACGGTCAGAAAGTCGACCTTGCCGCGATATGCCGCATGGAGCTTGACCAGATCAGGAAATTCTTCGCGGCAAGGATCGCACCACGTCGCCCAAAAATTGATGAGCAGCGGTTTTCCGTCTGGCTTGATGACGGCTTTAAGGCCCTCGATATCGATCTGCGTAACCTTAGGTCCCACAGGCGGAGGAGTTTTGGCCTTGCTCGGCTGCGCCAAGCCCAACTGACAGGCCAGTAGGACAAAAGCGACGCACATGGCCGCTCTCGCGGTAATTTTTGAAATTGACACCATATAATTAATCGTTCGCCGTCTTTTTGATCGTACAGCCAAAGGCTTTGGTCTCGGTCTTTGTTATCTTTTTACCGGAGAGCGATGCGTCGAACGCCGTTTTCAAAAACTGGTCGGTAACGTTGGTGCCCGAACGGTCATTGTCGATCGCGCCATGATAAAGCAACGTATTTTTGGCGTCAATGTAATAGACCTCCGGGGTCGCGCTGGCCCCGAACTTATCAGCCAGAACAGCCCCCTTATCTATCAGGACCGGAAACTTGTAGGTAGCCTCGGCGTGGGATTTGACCCATTCGAGCGACTCGGTCGCATTCGAATTAATGCCGATGACGTTAATGCCTTTTGCCTTGTAATCAGCCGTAAGCTGATTCATTCGCTCGTTATAGCCCTTGACGACCGGGCATTGTGCCGACACAAAAATAAGCACCGCACCTTTCTCTCCTTTCATGCCATTGAGCGTCTGGGTTTTGCCGTTTATGTCGGTCAACGTGAAATTGTCCATCGTCGCACCGACGGCGATACCCTGTGCATTTGCGGCCACCGCTAAAGCAAAGAGTGCCGTCAACATAAATACCGCTAGTTTCATAAAGATCCACCTCCAAATTTAGTTAATTATCGTTTCACGTATTTTATCAGTGCCTGCCCAATTTACACAAGTGTTTTAGCTTATTACGCAATTGCGTCACCGACGGTTTCGCGCACGCAAAAATCACGATCTTCTTTTTGATGCAGCAAATGTCCTATATGGCTAATATCTTTCGTTTCAATGCTATAATTCCCGAACAAATAACATGCCAAAATTAGGCGAAAATATTTCGCATTACAAAATAATCTCCATCATCGGTGCGGGTGGAATGGGTGAGGTCTTTTTGGCCGAGGATACGCGGCTTGATCGCAAAGTTGCGATCAAAGTACTTCCGGCAGATTTTTCGAATGACGAGGATCGTTTGCGACGTTTCGAGCAGGAAGCAAAGGCTACGTCCGCATTAAATCATCCAAACATCCTTACCGTTTACGACATCGGCGAACATAACGGCTCGCCGTACATCGTCGCCGAACTGCTCGAAGGCGAGGAACTTCGCCAGCGTCTGGACGAAGGCCCGATACCGCTGCGAAAGGTGACCGAATATGCCCAGCAAATAGTAAGTGGACTTTCAGCCGCCCATGAAAAGGGCATCGTTCATCGCGATCTCAAGCCGGAAAACCTGTTTATCACAAAAGATGACCGTGTAAAGATACTCGATTTTGGATTGGCTAAACTGCGAGAGCCGCCTGCATCGCCGGGCGGATCGGCGGGGAACGAAGATGCGACGCGCCGGGCACTCACAAATCCGGGTGTCGTAATGGGCACGGTCGGTTATATGTCGCCGGAGCAGGTTCGCGGCCAGCCGATCGACTATAGATCGGACATATTTTCTTTTGGGTTGATCCTGTACGAGATGATAACCGGCCGGCGGGCGTTTCAGGAGGAATCGCTGGCTGAAACAATGTCAGCGATCGTCAAAGAAGAGCCTCCGGAAATCACTGAGTCCCAGCCGAACATCAGCCCGTCGCTTGAACGAATAGTTAGGCGATGTCTTGAAAAGAAAGCAGAACGGCGGTTTCAGTCGACGATCGATCTGGGCTTCGCGTTGGAAGCCACTTCAGATCCATCCAGCCGGGAACAATTGCACCCAGCGGGCGATTTGCCACGAACCAGTCGATGGATTTCCCTCTTCGGGGTCGCCGCCGTATTGGTTGCCACATCCGTCATCGCCGGGTGGTGGTTTGCCGGTTCCACCGCACAGCCGTCGGGTGGGGTCTCGTTGGAGAATGTCACTCTCACGCCGCTGACGACAGATCCCGGCTACGAAGGCGAGCCGACCTTTTCACCCGATGGCGAGACCGTTGCTTACGTCGCGGACCGCAGCGGCAATTTTGAGATCTACATCCAGCAGGTTTCCGGCGGTCCGTACAAAAATATCACCAACAACGACGCGGATGATGCCCAGCCCGCCTACTCGCCCGACGGCAAACAGATCGCTTTTGTCTCGACCCGCTCGAGTTCGTCATCGCTCATTTATCGCGGCCCTAACACCCCGCTGCTGGGAGGTGACATCTATGTCATGTCGGCGCTGGGAGGCAGCGCCAGGAGGATCGCCGAGGCCGGCAACTTTCCGTCCTGGACTCCCGACGGATCAGCCGTCATCTATGCCGCCGGCAGGCAGAACAACCCCAAGATCCTGAGCGTTCCCGCCTCCGGCGGCACTCCGCATGAGATCTCCGTCACGGTCAAAGCCGGTGAACCGTTGCTGACGTATATATTTTATCCGAGCTACTCTTCTGACGGGCACTGGATAGTCTTCGAAGCGCCGGACACGATATACCTCGTGAATGCCACTGGGGGCGAGGCCCAGCGGATCGCGAAGGGCCGGCGGCCGACGTGGAATGCTGACTCGAGTGCAGTGATCTATTCAAGCGCCGAGCCGGGGCGAAATTTTTCGCTCTCGCAAGTGCCTGTTTCGCAGACGGAGGGAAAGGTTACTGGGAACTCCCGGCCGCTCACGGTCAGCCATGGGCGAGATACGCAGGCGGCGGTGTCGCGCGATGGAAAGTTGGTCGCCTTTGCTACGCAGGATCTTTCGTTCAATATAGAAGCGACACCATTCGATGCCGAAGCCGGACATCGCTCCGGCGTGTCGCTGCCGATCACCAGTGGCAATAACATCGACTATTTTTTCGGCGTTTCACCCGACGGCCGGTCAGTAGCCTACGAAGCCTTTCGGGG
>JAYVDQ010000349.1:0-6905 GCA_043749325.1 Chloracidobacterium sp.
TGCTGCACATCGCCTACGGTGTCCTAAAATCTAACCGCCCCTTCGACCCAAACCTGGCTTCTAACGTTTGACTATCAAGACAGTATCTTACGCGCGGGCGTCCGCATTCAGAGCGAATCATGGAGACAAACATCACAGGTACATCTATCGTTGGTTATGCACGCGGTGAAGCGACCGGAAAGGCGTTTCGTGCGTTCAACCCGCAAACGGGCCAAGCCGTTGGCCCCGATTTTCATTCGGCTACGCTCGACGAACTAAACCGCGCCGCCAAATTAGCGGACGATGCGAGGATACCCTTTGGCAACACCTCCGGAGCCACGCGTGCCATATTCCTGCGAGCTATCGCTGATAATATCGAAGCCCTCGGCGATACGCTCATCGAGCGTGCGACGCTCGAAACCGCTTTGCCAAATGCTCGCTTTGTCGGCGAACGCGGACGCACCTGTTCGCAGTTGCGAATGTTCGCCGACTTGCTTGACGAAGGCTCGTGGGTTGACGCCCGGATCGATCACGCCATTCCCGGCCGACAGCCTTTGCCAAAGCCGGACATCCGCTCGATGCTCCGCCCCCTCGGACCTGTGGCGGTATTCTGCGCAAGCAATTTTCCGCTCGCGTACTCGGTCGCGGGCGGTGACACCGCATCGGCTCTTGCGGCTGGTTGCCCAGTCATCGTCAATGCCCACATCGCCCATCCCGGGACCGCCGAACTCGTCGGCATCGCCGTCGCAAATGCCGTAAAGATAAGCGGTATGCCCGAGGGCACGTTTAGCCTTTTGTTTTCAGACGGCTACGAGATCGGCCAGGCATTGGTCAAACATCCGGCGATCAAGGCTGTCGGTTTTACCGGCTCACGGCGAGGCGGTCGGGCCCTAATGGACATTGCGGGGGCGAGGCCGGAGCCGATCCCGGTCTATACAGAAATGAGTTCGGTTAATCCAACATTCATTCTGCCAAGCGCAGTTGCGGAGCGGGGCGACGCCATCGTAAGTGGTCTGCACGCTTCGGTTACGGGCGGCGTCGGACAGTTTTGCACAAAGCCAGGAATGGTTTTTCTGCCGGAAGGTGAGGGATCGGAAGAGTTTATTTCAAATTTCAGAGATCAAATTTCAGCGACACCTCCGGCTCCGCTTCTGACCGGAGGAATTCAGAAAAGCTACGATGAGGCGAGTAAAAAAAGGCAGGCTGAGGTAACAACGTTTTCAGCTAATGAGAATGAAAATCTCACTGGATTTTCGGTAAATCCATCGGTTTTTGAAACATCGGCAATTGAGTTTCTCAAAACGCCGGACCTGAACGAAGAGATCTTTGGCCCGACGACGCTGCTGATCAGGTCTAACAAATACGAAGAATTGCTTGCGATCGCCCGTTCTCTCGAAGGCCAATTGACCGCATCCGTTCACGGCAGCGAAGACGATCTGGTCGAATATGCAGATCTGATCGCGATACTTGAAACCAAAGTTGGTCGTTTGATATTTAATGGTTTTTCGACCGGCGTGGAGGTTTGTCCGGCCATGGTCCATGGCGGGCCGTATCCCGCGACGTCGGATTCGCGTTCGACGGCTGTTGGGTCGCGTGCCATCACCAGGTTTGCACGGCTGGTTTGTTTTCAGAATTTTCCTGATGCGGCCTTGCCGGATGGACTGAAAGAAGCGAACCCGCTCGGCGTCTGGAGAATGATCGACGGCGAATTTGTAAAGTGAAAAGGATATTTCACCACAGAGACACAGAGGGCACGGAGTTTTTAAGACAAATCAACACACTCTTAAACTTCGTATTCGCGATGATGCGTGTATAACCGCAGCTAAATTTTCTTTCTCTGTGTACTCTGTGTCTCTGTGGTGAATCTTCCTATTTTGCAAATATCCTTGAGAAATCCGCAAAAGCCTTAAATTCCAATGCGTTGCCGCTCGGATCGAGGAAAAACATCGTCGATTGTTCACCGACCTCGCCCGCAAAGCGGGTCTTTGGCTCGATGATAAATTTCACGCCCTTTGCGGTGAGTTTATCGGCGAGAGCACGCCATTCGTCGACCGACAAAATTATGCCAAAATGCGGCACCGGAACGTTGTCGGCGTCAACCGGATTTGCGGCCTTAATTCCAGCCGATTCAGGTGCGAGATGGGCGACGATCTGGTGACCGAATAAATTAAAATCGACCCAGCGATCGGAGCTGCGGGCTTCGTCGCATTCGAGCACGCCGCCGTAAAATTCGCGTGCCGCCGTTAGGTCATGAACAGGGAAAGCAAGGTGAAATAAATTTTTCATTTGTTTGGATGTCTTGGACGCTCCTTTACACAGAATAACAGATCGACGTCAAGAGATTTTCTAGCAAGATCTATTTTTACGTCCTTGAGCGCGATTGGATAAATTGCTCGCATTCTCGATACGTTCGCTACCGATTTGATCAAAAGCCGACGATTGAAAATGTCACCCTCAGAAAGCAAAACCCGATTGCGAAATTCTCGATCCCGGACATAAATATTACCAGCCACACTCATGTGGCGAACAGTGAATTGTTTCCTTTGAGCTTCCAGCATAAGTGACTCTTGTACGGCCCGGCTTTGATCGCAAGTCATTTCCGTCTGGCCGCACACAAAGGTCGGCGCGGATAACATAAATAACAAGAGTCCAACGAAACTCAATATTACCTTATGAATCTTCATCTTGGTCTTCTCCTGAACTATCCTCATCATCCTCATCCGGCGGGTCGTCCACGTGGCGGCGTTTGTAGATTTCGTAGTTATTAAGGCTGTCAACCGATCTGAAGTCGGGTTTTAGCAGGTCGAAGATCGCCGTTTTGCTGTCTATCGTGCTATCCGCTTCGATCTCGGTGTCATTTTTCACAATGATCCATTGGATGTCGCTGGCGATCACGCGGTTGCGAATGTCCGCCGGTCCGTACGGGTTATTTGTTACGTCAAACAGCAGCACGTCAAAATGGGGATGGCGCCCGGTCGTGTAGTAAAACAGGTCCTCGCCCGGAAGATATAAAATGCCGTCTTCGCGGGGAATGTGGGTTTCCGTATAATCCACCAGCTCGTCGAAATCGGGCAGCCAATCGCCGCGCATCGACAGGCCTTGAAGCTGCGGCAGCTTCGAATGAGCCATCTCGCCGTCCTGAAAATTGACGTAATCGAGCCGGTCGTTTGAATAGACGTAAAAACCACCAGCAACGAGTAAACTGATGGAAATAATGCCGGTAAAAGCCGTGATCCCGAATCGTGACCGATTTTCGCCGACCGGAAATATCAGCACCAAACACACGCCGATCAGGATCATCAGAAGCGGCCAGATGCCGTAGGTCGATCCCCAGAGTTGCTGCGAGAGAAAGACGCCATTGATCGTACAGATCAAAATAAACGGCAGTGCCGCCGTGATTCCGCGTTGTCGTCGGACGAAAATATACGCAAGCAAAAACGACGCGATCAACACGATCGGCCACACGGCGACGAGCCGCTCGCCGCGCTCGGACGCATCCGCATCGAGCAGCAAATATATAACCGGCCAGACAAACGGCACGGACATCAGCGTGACGGCGAGAACCGACGGCCAGCGTTTCACACCCGCATCCTGCCGGAACAGAAACGCACCTACCAGGAACAGCACGACCCATAACGCCAGCACGGGTCCCGTATAGATCGCGAACATTTCATTCAACGGCGGCGTCCGCCGCAGCATCGCGAATGTGAGCGTCCAATATTTGTAATTTTCGATACCGAAAGTATTGTGAACGATCATCAACACAACGCCAAGACCAACGATCGATCCGGCGATAAGGAGCAGGTACGGCCTTACCGGAGTTTTGCGCCATAGTCCGACAACGATCATCACGAGAAGAGCGATACCTGTGCTGCCAAGGAAAGCCATGCCGATATTCTGCTTGAAAAAGAGCGGCAAAACGAGCAGCATTCCGGTCAGGAACGTGCGGATCGACGGAAAGGCCTTTGCCTCGAGACGAAACAGCAAAAATATGCACAGAAGCACGACAAACGCTGTGTCCGGATCGTAAAACGGATGCGGAAAAATGCAGTAAACGCCAAGGATCGTCAACAGGAGGGAGAGCAAAAAAGCGGTCAGACGAGGGTTGGGCAGCCGCATCCGAAATAAATAGATCAGTATCCGCCACGCCAACACGGTCGCGAGCCCCGCGACGACGCAGCAATAGACGATGTGATGCCAGTAAATGGCCCCGGTCAGCTTAATGATCGCGGCCTGCGTCAGGAATGTGAGCGGTGCATACGGGAACGGAAAATCGCGGTACGGCATATCGCCCTGCGCCATGCGGGCCGCGTTTTCGAGCACGCCGCACAGATCGTAGAGCACTGTCAGCCGGGTGTTTTGCCACCAAACCACAGCCGCCGTGCCGACGAAAAGCAGCATTCCCGCCACGAGATCGGTCGCAACCGGCGTCTTTTTTCCTTGATATTCTTCTGACACGTTTTCTAGTTTAACGGATACGCTGGGGCGCGTGTCCGGTGAAATTAGATCTTTAAACGGATCTTCTTTCGATAAAGTAGCGACATCAAAAACAGCCAGACCAGAACAAACGATAGCGCATATAGCAGCGAAGCGTTGACCGGCTCCGCCAACGCCAGAAACACCATGTTAAAAATCTTTTCCTGAAGCGAAATTGTTTGTTCCTCATTCACAGCTAGCTCGACAAAGATCAATATCTTTCCCATGATGGTCGATCCGACGTAAAGAGCGATCGCGTTTGATCCAAAAATAATGAACGGCACTGACCACTTTCGATAGCCTTTTAGATCAACCAGCCAATAACAGATCGCAAAAAAACAGAGTGCGAGGCCTGCTGTAAAAACAACATACGAGCTCGTCCATAGCGATTTGTTGAGCGGAAACCAAAAGCTCCACAGCCAACCCAATCCTGCGAGAAGGACACCGCAGCCCAGCATTCCCGCAAACTTTCTCGTCGCATTACGCCCGGATCTCAGCCAAGTTCCAGCCAAAACGCCGGCGAGCGTCGTCGCGATTGCAGGCAGCGTAGTAAGCAGCCCCTCGGGATCGAGCACTTTTGACTGCTCCCAAAGGTGGTTTGCTCCGAGAATTACACCGTCGATGTACGCCGCGAGATTGCACGTTTGGTCGTTGATACTCGCCATCTCGCATCCCGGAACATTTATCAAGGTCATTAACGCCCAATAGACGAAAAGAATTGCAGCGGCGATGACCGCCTGGCGTTTCCAGTTTGTATGTAAAAAGATAAAAGCCGCGACAAGATAACAGATCGCGATCCGCTGCAAAATTCCCATTATCCTTAATGTCGAAGGCTCAAACCACGTCGCAGTCCAGATGTTGTAAAAAGGAAATATTTCGAGAAAGATCCCGAGAGCGAACAGCAGAAATGCACGCTTAAAGATCTTAAGGTGAATTTCCCGTCCGGCCATGCCTTCGTCCTTCGGTTTACCGAGAGCAAAAGCGATCGACACGCCGACGATAAAAAGAAAAAACGGAAAGATCCAGTCGGCGAATGTCGCCCCGTTCCAGTCAGCGTGTTGGAGCGGCGGATAGACCACGGACCAAGTTCCGGGCTCGTTGACCAGCACCATCGCCGCGATGGTAAACCCGCGAAAAACGTCGAGCGACAGCAGTCGATCCGACGACGGTTTAAGTGCGGAGATTTGTTCCGTATCGGCTCGTTTCAGCCTTAAATTTCCTAGAAAAAAGCCCCCTAGTATCGCCGTAAAAGCAAAAAGCTCAACAACGTATCGCGGCTCCGGGTTTTCAACCAAAGAAAAGAACGCGATGCGCGGCAGCGTCATCAGCCCGATCAGGATCAGCCATTGCAGAAGATTTTTGTTTGCGCGGTTACGCCATAAAAATATGGCACCGCCGAAAGCCAGCAAAGTATAAATCCACATTAAAGCGGTAAACGCCGGCAGCCAATACTGCTGATCGACGTCCGTATCGAGGTCGCTGACCGGCGACATCTGCCCTCCGAACGGGTAATAAAGAGAATGCGAATCGAACCAGAGTGCAGCGGCCCGTTTCGCGGGCAGAAAAAGGTAATAGCGAATGGGCGAACGGGCGATCCTTTCGTCCGCAATGGCGGCAAATCCGGCGTCTATCTCAGGCGTCATTTTGACGACATATTTTTTGTTCTCGTCGTCTTCGTCGTCCGATTGATCGTCGCTCGCTCCGTCCGAATTTTGGTCGGCAGAATCGCCGCTTTGATCGTCAGGAGAGTTGTCCGCCGATACGTCCGCATTATCATCGCCCGAATCCCCGTTGTCCGCCGAATTATCTTCATCCGCGGCGGGCGGGGCATTTTGATCTTCGCTCCCCGGCGGATGATTGTATTGATCGAGCAGAGCAGCGACGCTCATCCTTTCCTCCGGTGAGTCAAAATCCTGGGGGGGAATCTTTGCTATGCGGATAGGCTTTTCATCCAGATTCCAGAGCGTCGGTTCGATAAAGCGGAAATCGTCCACCCATGTCCGCAGCCAGCGCTGGTAGCCATATGGGACAAATTCGCCCGGCATCTCGGCATGCGCCGGAGCGATCGGCTGAACAACACCGAAAAGCCTATAATTGCGTATCGTCCAAGGTGTGAGAACCAGGATGAAAAACAAGGTAAATGTCGCGCCTTTCCACGCAACTTGCATAAGTCGAGCAGGAAATTTCGGCGAGTCTTCTGTGGTTAAGAACAGGCCCGAGATAACCAGCGTCAATCCGATACTGGCGGCAAAAAGTCCGGCGTCGGGACGCAGCATAACCGACATTCCCGCGAGCACGCCGGTGAAGATCCACCAGAGCATTGACCTTTTCCAACTCGCGGCTTTTAGGGCAAGTGTCGCCGTCAAAGTCATCGCCGCCATCAGAAATGTCGTGAGCGTTTCGGTCAAAAGCGTCGCCGCGTAGATCGCGATAAACGGGCATAATGCGGC
>JAYVDQ010000350.1:0-13202 GCA_043749325.1 Chloracidobacterium sp.
ATATTACGGTAGCCGATGCGGTGCATCATGCGATCCGCGATCGGATCCAATCCCTGCCCGGTTCCGGGCTGCTCGACAACGCTCCGGCCCGTCGGCGAATTTCCGTCGAATGCCGCCAGCGGCAGATCAGTTCCTACCTGTGTAAAGGACGATGATGCAGGCGTAGTGAAGTTTGGCGTAAACGCAAATATTTTAAGCCCGTCCACCGGATCGCCGAATTCATCCGCGCGAAACTCCATAAACAGGTTCGGGGCCCCAACTGGCGGTGTAACCGTGCCGTCGAGATCGGTTGGCAGCTGGCCGCCGCACGAGGGACAAAGAGATGTGAACTCGTTGAAATAAACATACGAGGCCGTCGGATCGCCCGCGATCATCTTTATACGGTCGTAGGCAAATGCTCCCCCACCGCGAAAGGTATTTCCGGCCTGATTGAACTGGTTAGTGGACATAAAATAGCCAGTCGGCCAGACGCCAATATGCGGGTAGTCCTGAAAATCAACCGATGGATGGACGAAGTCGTAGACATAATACGCACCGGTCGGGTCCGGCGTTTTGGAGATCGCGAAAACCTGATGACCAGGTACCGGAGTGACGCAGAATTGCGACAGCAGCCACCGGTCGGCCAGCGGATCGTAAATCACCATCGGATCACCGTCATTGGCCGTGGCGCACGGGCCGCCCGCAACCCCGGTAATGCTGCTCAACCGAAACTTTGGGACCAGCAGCGTACCAGATTTGTCATAGATGCCGACCAGCGAATTGGTCATCTGGACATAGTGGTTCGGGCCTACGTCCCCGACCGTGTCAGGCGGAGCGAATGTTTGGCCAAATGTGGCGGTGTTGTCAGCGCTGCTCAAACCGTCGAAATTGACAGTTGGAGCCGGCATCACCGAGGCTTCTGTTGGAGCAAGTGCCCCCTCCGTAGGAGCAAGTGCCGCATCCGAAAAAGAAGCCGCTTTTCTGGCGTCGCCCCGGCCCGGCAATCCTTTTTTTACCCGTTCCGCGTTCCTGAAATTTTTCTCGCGGTCCTCTTTTTGTCCGTGTGTCAGCGGCGGGAGCCCTTTTGCAACCCTTTCCGCATTTTCGCGCTCGATCCGTAGCTCCTCCACTTTGTCTTCGACCGTCGGGAATTTATATCCCTTCAGTGTAGTAGCGAAGGCGGCTGCCGGCAGATCGCGTACGGCTACCGATTCGCCAAAAGCGACGGCCTGACGTGAGATGAATTCAGAGTCCACTACAGGTTCCGAAGTCGTATTCACGACGCCATCGCTATCCTGTTTGCTTTGAGCAAGCGAATCCGGCTGCGATGGCAGTCTCAATAAAAAGAAAGCAGCCAAAGCAATAAGGCCCGCCCCCAATACTACAGATACGCGAAATTTTGAAGTCATCAATGATTTCTCTCTTATACTTATTTAAATGGACTCCCCGGTCGAAGACCGAATTTGGATTAGATGCACGACGTTAATATGGCGATGCAGCAGTAATTCTACCATTATTTTTTCGAAGCGGTTTAATTCTTATGGTAGCCTGAAGAGGTTTCAGGGCATCAAAATACCGCCGGCCATGATTGCCGGGATCGTTAATTAGGGGGATCGCTAATTAGTTGGAAGGGTATAATCTTAATGCATAAATCCAGACTTTTTTATTTCGCGAGGGTTGGTATCTTAGCATCCGCCTTGTTGGCGGCATCCCTGATTGTTATCGCGGATACATCGACGGCCGGAATCGGTAACTACGATAAGGGATCTGATCAGACGAATTCGAATTCCAAACGTAAGAAAAAAATTAAAAAGGTGGTCAAACCAATAATGAATAAACCCCAACGCACAACCGTTGCCCCCGGTAGCTGGGGTGGCAATGGCATCAGGCTTGTCGTTGAACCTAAATCGACCGCCATCGAATACGATTGCGCCGTGGGCGAGATAACCGAGATACTTACGATCGACCAGAACGGGAATTTTGATGCTAAGGGCGTTCATACCCGGCAGCGTGGCGGGCCGATCCTCCAGGACGATCCTGAAAGAGGCGCTCCTGCCCGTTACACCGGCCGGATATCAGGCAATCAAATGACGTTAAAGGTAACGCTTATAGAAAAAGATACGCCAATTGGTGACTTTCAGCTTGAGCTTGGAAAGAATGTCCGGCTACACAAATGCCTTTAGCGGTGATCAAGACCTCAAACGGCCGAATCACACCCACAACGGTGAGGGGCCGTTATTTGATCCCCCTCAGAAAGGAATCCTCTCACAGAAAAAGAGACTGCCTGAAATAGTTTGCCGACAACCTCTTTTTGCGCTGATCTATCGAAATTCCATCATCCGCTCGACGTATTTGGCGATGACATCGGCTTCGAGGTTTACGGCATTGCCGGGGCGGAGGGATGAGAGGTTGGTCAATTCCCAGGTTTTGGGAATGACCGCGATATCGAAATTATCTTCCGAGAGGGCGGCGACGGTAAGCGAAATGCCTTCGACCGTGATGGAGCCTTTGTACACGAGGTATTTTGCCATTTCGGGCGGAAATCCGATCTGCACCTTCCAGAAATGACCTTGCCGATCAGCCGAAATAAACGTCCCCCGGCCATCGACATGCCCCTGGACAATGTGGCCGCCAAGCCGAGTCGCGGGCGTGACCGCGCGTTCGAGATTGACGGGCGAACCGACCATCAAGTCACCGAGCGTCGACCGCTCAAGCGTCTCGGGCGAAACGTCCGCGGCAAACGCGAGCGGTGAAACCTCGACAGCCGTCAGGCAAACGCCGTTGACAGAGATCGAGTCTCCAGTGTGAACGTCCGATGTGACAAGGGTCGCGACGACGGTAATTTTCGAACCGGCGGCGTGTTCCTCAACCTCGGAAATCGTTCCAAGTTCCTCAATAATTCCCGTAAACATCTATTCACCTGCCTCAAGCCGCGGCACGGGCAGCTCGGCCGGTTCGATTCTTGAAAGCTTTCGAATATTTATCGAGATTGGCTCGCCGTCCTCGACCTCGTTGTAGATACTGACAAATTTATGTCCGCAGCGGATCTCATGCGGCTTGTACGACGAACGCGTATGCACGGTCTGGGCAAACGTCTCATCGGTTGCCGTGATTAGTATCAGCAGCTCGGCGTCGGTGCGGGTCAGATCGTCCTGCGTGAGTCCCTTGAGTGGCGAATTTTCGGTGATCGGATGGACGACGGTCAATGCAAGCGGCAGGAATGTAACGCGTTTTCGTTCCAGTTCGAGAAAATCAAAGCGGCGAACCGTACGGCCGTCTTCGTTGACAAAACGGGCAAACAGGACCTGGATCCCGACCTCGATAAGCTGATTGCTGCGGCCGTTGACGAGGCGAAACATTAAACCCTCTATACCGCGATATGGCGCGATCACGGCCACATCGCTAAAGATGATCTTCGCCGTCGGCCTCGCAAAACGCGCGAACACGACACCTGTGATAAGGGCGTTAGCGAGCAGGCTGTAATAGGATTCGAGCGTGACGAGCAGGTTCGGCACGATGCCGGACGGGTGGATCGTGCCGTAGCCGATGGTCGCAAACGTCTGCACGCTGAAAAAGAAACAGCGGACGAAATTATTCGTCATCGGATTAGCCGTCGTGTCAATGATAGCGTCAGGTCCCAACGAAGCATAGACAGCCCCGAACACGATATTGCTCATAAAATAGAGCAGCAGCACAAGCAGCAAAAACATTCGCCACGGCATCGTCAGCAGCGTGTGAAAAAGATTGAGCGATGTTAAGAGCGGCAGTCCGGTGCGTTGGACGTTGAACGTGCCGTCCGCGTTCAACAGACGCTGGCGGCTCTGACCCGTGACGACCGAGCCAAAACCGAGATCGCGATCGGCTTGTTCGGAAATGTTGATCACTGGATTTTCGAGAGTTTGTTCGGCCACGTGTATGAGTTGATTATATCTACGACGCCGGAGAATTGTAAAAGTTGCGTACGACAGACTGCCAAGTCTGTCTTTCAAGTTGAGAGCTTATTCCACTTGATTGTATAATTTCAACGTGATTTTCTATTCACGTTGATGAACAGGCTCGGTAGCCTGTTCTACTTTTATGGCCAAAGCAAAAGAAGAGGGCGTCGAGCCGCCAAAACTGAGCCGCTCGGAGACCGGCGAAATTGACATCGGTTCGGTCGCCGACCTGCTCGAGTGGTTTTTAACATTCGACGAACGCACCGCCCGGATGCGGCATGCGAATACCGACGAGCTGTTTCGATGGAAACAAACGGACGACGAAGCCAACGGCGTCGGCATCTATCCGTTTGAGAATGCCGAGGCCCGGTTTGCCGTCGGGGCCGTGCAGGCATTGGGCGAAAATAATTCCGAGCCGCTATTGAAACTATGGATTACCGACGTTTTGGAAGCGTTGGGCCGTGCACGCGAGACAAAGACCGAACTCACCGCAGCCTACGACCTCGACTCCGACGCGGACGCATTTTCGCTTCAAAAGGCCGAAAAGCTGACAACAACCACCGAAAAACGCCTCTACCTCTCATGCTGCTGGCTCGAAGCCCTCTGCACCGCCGAGGCCAGGTTTTTGGGATATGTGTATCAGGAAATTTACGGCCAGCCGTTCGCTCCGTAACTCTTACCACTACTTAAATGTCTGACACTGCCGCAAGTCGCCGGATTTGAAGCCGGTCGCGAAATACTGCATCCGCTGCTGGGCGGAGCCGTGCGTAAACGAATCGGGCACGACATAGCCTTGCGTGCGTTTTTGGATCATGTCGTCGCCGACTGCACTGGCGGCGCGCAATGCTTCTTCGACATCGCCCGTTTCGAGTCGGCCTTGTTTCTGGGCAAAGTTGGCCCAGACGCCGGCGTAGCAATCGGCTTGCAGTTCCAGGGCGACGGAGAGGCGGTTGTTGTTCCCGGCTCTCTGGACCTTGTCCATCGTGCCAAGCAGATTTTGGATATGGTGGCCGAATTCATGAGCAATCACATATGCCTGGGCGAAATCGCCCGGTGCTTTGAATTCACGCCGCAGTTCGTCAAAAAAGCCAAAATCGAGATAGAGTTTTTGATCGCCGGGGCAGTAAAACGGTCCTGTCGCGGCGCTTGCATAGCCGCAGGCGGATGAGATCTGATCGGTAAACAATACGAGTTTTGGAGCTCGAAATTGAACGTGAGCCTGCGTGGTCAGCAGTTGTTTCCACGCGTCTTCGAGATTGCCCATGACGGCACCGGCGAATTGGCGGTTCTCGTCCGATGATTTGGCCGGGCGATTTGATGCCGTTCCCGGGACCTGAACTTCGGTGCCCGAGGGGGCATTCTGCAAAAGCTGGGTCGGGTCGCCGCCACACAAATAAATGATGATCGCGAGAATCACGACCCCGAGGCCGCCACCACCCACCGCTATGCCGCGGCCGCCCATACCACGACGGTCCTCAACATTATCGCTCTGTCGCTGATCTCCCCAACGCATAATTCATTCCTCTTGATCCTGTCAAATTGCAAAAGACGTGAACTGATTCTAGCATTTTCAGCCGGTGATTTGGCTGCACAAAAATGTCCTGAAAACAATTGAAGAAGCCCGGCGAAAAAATGAGATGTCAAATTCGCCGCAAAATCTTGACAGTCGTGGATTTAGAGGATTATGATTCAAGGGCGTTTTAGTTTAGGTTCTCTCTCCACCTGGTTTCCGAACAATAGGAGGCAATAATGATCAAACTAGACATTGTCAATCTGGTCGCTGACCGGACGGGCGTGCCAAAGCAGAAGGCCGAGCAGGTCGTCGATTCGCTGTTTGAAGCGATGAAGGCTGCGCTTGCTGCCGGTAACCGTATCGAACTTCGCGGCTTCGGCGTTTTTGTCGTCAAACCGCGAAAGCGTGGTGTCGGCCGTAATCCGAGAACGGGCCAAGAGGTCCCGATCCCCGCCGGCAAGACCATCAGATTTAAACCCGGCAAAGAGCTTTCGGCGAAAGCCGTCGGATAGTAGTAAAATAATTAAGAGGTTTTTTGATCGTAGATCGCGCGTGGCGCTAGATGCTTATGCGCGCAACCTGCGATCTTTTTTTGATTTGAACCACCATGGCTGATCCCGATTCCATAGACCAGCAATTTTTGTTCGAGCGTCCTGTAATGCGCCCGACTGTCCGGACATACGTAAAGCATCTGCTTCTGCTCGCGGTCACGTTCTGTACTGCGACGATCGCCGGAACTTTATTCCCGTTTGGAGCCAACTCCACATTGCCCGAAGCCGATCCGCAGACGGCGTCGGAATTCCTGCAGTTTCTGGTTACGATGCCGACGCGGTACGCCGGAGTTATCACCGATGCGATCGGCCAGCTCATCTCGAAACCCGAGAGTCTCAAATACGGCCTCAGCTTTTCCATTTCACTGCTATTTATACTGATGTGTCACGAGATGGGGCATTACGTCGCTTGCCGCTTCTATAAGGTGGATGCGACGCTGCCATTCTTTATCCCGACACCGCCGATGATCGGGCCGGCGGGGACGTTTGGGGCATTCATAAAGATATTGTCACCGATGCCGTCGCGAAGGGCCATTTTTGACATTGGCGTCGCCGGGCCGATCGCGGGATTTATCGCTCTGATACCGGTTGCGTTAATTGGGCTCGCGACCATGCAGGTCGCAACGCCGCAGCAGATGGCCGACGTTCATGGCGGGCTGGTATTTACCGATCCGCTGATGATGCGGATATTTGCGATGTTTTTCGGGATTGATCTGAAATTCGGCATCGGAAACTCGTTTTATTTTGCCGCGTGGGTCGGCCTGTTAGTGACAGCGTTAAATCTCATTCCATCCGGCCAACTCGATGGCGGACACGCGATCTACGCCGTCCTGGGCGAAGCGGTGCATAAATGGACGGGCCGAGTTGCTTTTGTCGTGATGGCGTCTCGTTCGGTTTTGGGCTTGATCTTTTTCAACAGCCCGAGCGGATTTCTGATCGCGATAATCCTCGGCATAATGATGCGCATCAAACACCCGATGCCCCACGATCAAACACCTCTCGACGCTAAACGCAAAGTGATAGCGTTTCTGACTTTGGTGATTTTTGCACTTTGTTTTGTACCGTTTCCGATACAGATAAATTAGTTAAAAGTGAAAAACTAAAAGTGAAAAATAAAAGAGGCGGTATGCACTACCTTTTAGTTTTTCACTTTTAGTTATTAACTTGCTTGTGGGAGCAGGCCCTTTATCTCTTTCACCATTTTCTCGACATCTTCCTGCCCGTCGAGTGCGATCATGAAAAAATCGTAGCTGGTCTTAAAGCACACCACTCCATTGCCAAAAAACCAGACGCCTTCGAGCAGCGGGTTACCGCCGATTATATTGCCTATCGGGAAACCGGTGACCGCCGCCGGATTCAGGACATTTGTCATCATCACCGCACCGGATGCGAATGAAAATGCTCCGAGCAGCGGTGCTCCGATGCGTGTCGCGATGTCGCGTTCAAACTTGATGCGTTCGGCGTCGGCCTCCGAAAGCTGGCCTTTTTCGATCAGGTCTTCGCGGCGTTTGAGATAGCCGTCAAAATTTTCGGCCAGCTTTTTGACCGACCATGTCGGGATCGCGGAATTTAGCAGCCAATGCGAGCTGAGGCCCGTAAACACTACCCCGAGACCGGCACCGATGGCCATCGAAACCCCCGTGGTCGCCGCCCGGAGCGGATCCTCCTGTGCCCAACCGGCCGCTTTTTTGACCGAATTGATTGCCGAATCAAGCGTTGTTGACAGGCTGGCTCCGAAACCGACGACCTTAGCTACGCGTTTAGCGTTTGTACCGACGGAATCCGCCGTCTCGTCAAAAAACTCACCTGCTTTTCCGGCCGCATCAACGACAACGCCGCCGGCCTTTGAACCGGCGTCCACGGCAACATCCCGAACCGGCTCGCTGACGTTCCAGGCGGTTTTTGCCGCGTCACCTGCGGTATGGATCACGTCCTCCGTCACCTTGACGGCTTGCTTGCCGAGATCCGATCTTTCGGCTTCGGTCTTAATGTATTCGGCGCCGGTCCGCGCGGTGTCGACAACGACACGGGCCCCGCCCTCGATCTTTTCTTTTAAGCCGTACTGAGAATCGATCTCCTCGAGTTTCTCAGTCGCCTTTTTTGTCCAACGCTCAAATCTTTCTTTGTAATCGGCCATAATCACGGTCCTTCCTTTTAGATCTCTCTCGTCAAATACGTCTTTGAACGATCGATTGTTCGCCCCACGTGCAAGATTCACGTCTCAACTGAATATGATGGCACCAATTGTCTGTCGATTCAATAGATTTTTGGATGGGATTTGATATTCTAACGTCTTGAGAATTGACAGTATGCCGATCGTAAAATGCCCGCATTGCGGCAAGGAAACAGAATATAACGGTAACGAATTTCGCCCATTTTGCTCGGAGCGGTGCAAACTGCTGGATTTTGGAGCCTGGGCGGACGAGGAATATGGCATCGCCGCCGAAACGTCGGAAATGAGCGATGAAGACATAGACGCGATGGAAAAAGCGTTGGAGAACAACCATGATATTACTTCTTGATATTCCCGCACCGACCGGTGGCGGGATCATTGGAATTGGGGCCGCAGCGGTATTTTTTCTTATCTTTTTGGGCGTCGCATTTATTGCCTTCAAAATGCTCAAAAAGTCGGTCAAAATGGCGTTTCGCGTTGCTATCGTCGCTGTGATACTTGCCGTAGCGATCGCCGGCAGTGTTGCATTGTGGGCAGTCAGCGGTTCCAAAACTACGCGTCCACAGGCGCGTCCAACACAGACTCGTTAGAATCTCATCCCTATGATGGAATCGGGAGCCGGTACAAAACCAAGTGTTTGGCACCGATACCGCGGCCTGCCCCGAAATGTGCTCGCATTGAGCTTCGTCAGCCTTCTGAACGACACATCGAGCGAAATAATTTACCCGGTATTGCCGGCATTTCTCGCCCTTTCGCTCGGCGCGTCGCCCTTTGCTATCGGGCTGATCGAGGGTTTTGCCGAGTCGATAGCCAGCATTCTCAAGCTTTTCTCCGGTTACCTGAGCGACCGTTTTGGTACTCGCAAACTTCCCGTTTTCCTTGGCTATTCGCTCGCCGCCATAACACGGCCTTTTCTTGCTTTTGTATCGAGCTGGCCGCAAGTCCTTGTCGTAAGAATGACCGACCGTGTCGGCAAGGGCATCCGCGGCGCACCGCGTGACGCTCTGATCGCGGAGAGCGTACCGAAGAGCCAGCGCGGGTTTGCATTCGGCTTTAATCGTGCGGCCGATCATCTTGGCGCCGTATTTGGGCCCGTAGCCTCGTTTGCTCTGCTGTCGATATTCGCGGCCAACACCCAAAATCCGACGATCCGCGAATACCAGCAAGTATTTCTTTTCGCATCAGTGCCGGTCGTGCTCGGGCTATTGGTTATTGTTTTTTTTGTAAAGGACAACGCAAAAATACACATTGACGCCGAGCCCCAGGCGCCCCCCAAATTTTCGCTCCGGGGTTTCGACGGTAATTTCAAACGCTTTCTCGTTGTGATCGCAATCTTTACGCTGTCAAATTCGACCGACGCCTTTCTCTTGCTTCGTGCTGCGCAATCGGGCATCTCGCCGGTGATCTTGCCGCTGCTCTGGATGACTCTCCATGTCAGCAAGGTCATCAGCTCACTGATCGGCGGAGAGCTTTCAGACCGGCTGGGGCGTAAGAAACTGATCATTACCGGCTGGTTGATCTATGCACTTGTTTACATAGGGTTTGCGTTTGTAGATTCGGCGTGGCAGGTTTGGACGCTTTTCATCATCTACGGAACATATTTTGGCCTGACCGAAGGCGTCGAAAAAGCGTTCGTCGCCGACATGGTCCCCGACGACAAACGCGGAACCGCCTATGGCCTCTACAACCTTGCGTTTGGCGTCACGGTATTTCCGGCTTCCTTGTTGTTTGGTTTAGTTTGGAATGAGTTCGGGGCGGCAACCGCCTTTTTGGCGAGTGGCGGCGTATCGGTGTTGGCAATAATATTGCTAACAACCGTTAAGGGCGGAACTCAGGCCTCGGAATTTTAAAGGCTAATTAAAACAGGATAGGCAGGATGAACAAGATAAAAATCCTGCCTATCCTGCCTATCCGGTTAAATACTAACTTGCGGATCAGTCATTCAACCGAATCGAATTTAGCATGGCACGAAATGCATACGAATAGTTTTGCGCCTCCGTATCAGGTACAACCGTGTCCAGATAAAACAGGCCGCCGTTACGAAGCTGTGTCGTATAGATCGTCACAACCTCGGTCCGGTTGGTTATCGGCGAGCGGCCCGAAAGCGTAACGGTGTAACCCTGGCGTCCGGCAATGTAGGTTTGTACCGGGCTGCCCCTCTGGCTCAAATACGAATTACCCTGAAACATGTCGTTCACGTACGCCTCGGTGTCACGGGCGAGATTATTGTTTCGGCCGTTGTAGATACCGATCATGGCTCCGCGGGTTATGCCTTGATCGCCGTAAGCTCCTTCGGGAGCAAATATTACGTTATCCTGACTTGAAAAATCGAGCCAATTGGACGGCACGTTGATGCGGAGCCAATTGGCGCCTGAATAAGTGCGGACGCGGCTCGACGGGAACTGGACACTGTTCGAATATCGCCCGTTCGCGGTCGGGTTAGGCGTGTTAGGGTTCCCCTCGGTTCCTCGTCCGTTTTGGGCGTCTTTTTCGATCTGGGCCATTGTCCTCGCTCGCGGCATGGCTCGAAATCTGGCCTGGACCCGCTCAAAATCGCGCGTGATCTTGATGGGGTTCGAAATATTATAATAGCCGGCTTCGCGATTGATGTTCTCGTAACGATTACCCGGATTCGGGTGGTCGCTAAGCCATTCGGGGCCGCTGCCTCTTGATTGTTCTTCGATCGTGCGAAAAACATTAGCAAGGTCACGCGGATCGTAACCTGCCTTAGCCATGATCTGGGCACCGAGGGTATCTGCCTGGCTCTCGTATTCGCGGCTGAATTTCAACATAAAGGTCCCGGCAATGCCCGCCCCGATCTGCGCTCCGGCCTGGCCGCCGACAACGGCCCCGCCGAGTATCAGGCCCAGGTTTCTGAGCGTGCTGCCCGCACTTGACGCTTTAGTTGCCTGCGCGGTAGCGTGGCGAAGCGCGACGTGGCTCAGCTCGTGTGCCATCACACCGGCTAGTTCGCCCTCGTTATGCGCCGCCTCGATCATTCCTCGATTGATGTACATCGGCCCGCCAGGCAGAGCGAATGCATTGATATCACTCGCATTTACCCACTGAAAACGGTAATTAAAGGCGGGCTGTTGAAACTGCTGCGGGATCGACCCGACCAGCCGCTGGCCGACGCGTTCGATGTAGCGGGTCGCATCCGCATCGGATATGATCGGCATTTGCTGCTCAACCTGACGAGCGGCGTCAGCGCCCAATTTGATATCGTCCTGGACCTTGTATTTATTTTTCGGAGCAACGACCCGCGTCTGCGCGATCGCTGCGATCGGCACCGTCAAAAGCGTCGCCATCATCGCTACGGCACCAATTCGTTTATAAAAATTTACCTTGTTCATATTTTCCTCCGCAATCCCCTTGTCAATATCTTAATCTTAACGCAGCCTGTTACTACTCGCCGCGAATACGTGTGTTTCGATGAGATCGTGGACAGCTTAGTTCGCCCTAAAAGGCGGCGGCTATATTATCAGAATGTTAACAAGATGTTACAGACTGCCCTCTCAAAAAGTATCGCGCGAAAAAGTTAAGTATTATGTAACCTATCGGACACCTGCTCTGAACTATAATCGTGCGATACATTTATGGATGAACACCCGCAATCGATCGCGTTCGAGCATGTTCCAGTGGATTTTGGCACGGTCAGCCCCGAGACTATGGAACACCGCGACATAGATGCACAGCTCGACCTGCTTCGGGATAAGATATTGCTCCTTGGCGGCAAAACCGAAGAAGCGGTACACCGCGCGATGCGTTCGCTGACCGAACGGGATACCGAGCTTGCACGCAGCGTTTGCGAGGCCGACTCACGAATAGATCAGATGGAGCTCGAGATCGATCAACTTAGCATCGAGATACTTGCTTCGCAGCAGCCGACCGAGCACGATCTGCGTCTTGTGGTTTCGGTTGCCAAGATCACACCGATACTCGAACGCATAGCCGATCATGCGACGAGCATCGCTGAGGCGGCAGTCATTCTTAATAACGAACCGCAGATCGACAGCTATATTGATTTTTCGATGATGGCGGAGATCGCCGCCGACATGCTCCGTGACGCGTTGAATGCGTTTACGTCCGAGGACGCCGCTGCTTCGCGTGAGATAATCGGCCGCGACCTCGACCTTGACCGCTGTTACGGACGCGTATTCGATGACCTTTTAGCAAAGATGAGCAAAAGCCCGGAATCGTCGAGCGGCGGAGCCCGGCTGCTGTTTGTTGCCAAACATATCGAGCGGATCGGCGATTATGTTAAAGATATTTGCGAGCTGAATGTTTACCTGCGCGAGGCTGTCTTTATCAAACATAGCCCCCGAGATTGAAAAAGCGCCGGCCGCCGGGTTCGACAATGCCCCGCGGGCGCGCATATTATTTGAGTTCTTAGCACATTATAGTTTGGGAGATATCTAACCATGGCTTTTAGTTTTTTGCCGAAAGAAGATCAGTATTTCGCTCTGTTCTCGCAGATGTCGGAAAAGATCCAGGAAGCGGCGGACATCCTGGTCGAAATGCTGCAGGCATCCGACGCGGAGTTCGACTCGTTCTCAAAACGCATTAAGAGTGTCGAGCACGAGTGTGACGAACTCGCCCACTCTGTCACGACCAAGCTCAATAAATCGTTCATCACGCCATTTGACCGTGAGGATATCTACACCCTTGCGATGGCCCTGGATGATGTTTGCGATTATATTGATGCCACGGCCAGATCGATCGTAATGTATGACATCCACGGTAACGACCCACATGCCCAACAGCTTGCGGCGATAATTCAGAAGCTCGCGGGCGAGATCAACGGAGCTGTTTCGTTCCTAAAAGTAGCAAAGGGAATGGAACAGCATCTGCTAAACATCCAGCGGCTTGAAAATGAGGCCGACGATATTTATTTCCGGGCAATGGCAGAGTTATTCAAGAATTCGCCCGACGCCGTAAAGCTCATTAAATACAAGGAGCTTTACGACACGCTCGAAAACGCGACCGACAAGTGCGAATATGTCGGTAATATCATCGAAAGCATTGTTCTGAAACACAATTGATCTGAATAC
>JAYVDQ010000351.1:0-5793 GCA_043749325.1 Chloracidobacterium sp.
GTGTGACTTTCTCAAGCAGAATTTCCGGCGACTTCTGTATCCCGATCGAAACCCCGCAACTGATATATTCTCTTGTCCCACCGATATGCTGCCAGAGCGAGACGTTTCCTCTTTTTGCTTCTAAATCCCAAATGGCGGCCTCGACCCCGCCGACCGCCATCCGGTTACCTTTGATCGGTGCGAGCACTTCCGAAACCTCCTCAGCCGCCTCTATAGAATTTCTGGCAAGCAGCGGCGCGACGAAATTGCTGATTATCGACCATGCAGTATCTATGGTTTCATGATTGTAAAATGGCTCTTCGGGTGCCGTGCATTCGCCATAGCCGATAGCCCCGTCACGGTCGATAACACGGACTATCAAAATCCGCCGCTTTGAAACCGATCCAAAACTGGTTTCAAAAGGTGCCTTTAAAGGCATTTCGATCTCGCACAATTCCAGCCGTTCCAAATTCAACCTATTCATTGATTTAGCCCCATTCTACCCAACCGCCCCGCGGGCCGCTTGCCTATTTGACCTTCTTTGCCGGAGTATTGCCCCCGCCCTGTTTAAGTGCAAATCCAGTTACCAGCCCGGCCGCGTCCTTGATGAACACGATTTGGGCATTTACATCTTTGGAATAGAATTCGGTTTCCGACTCGGGTGCGAGGGAGAATTTCCCCTGGCCGCCGAGCTGCCCCATCAGTTTTCCGTTTTCAAGAGTAATGGCGACCATAATGTTTGTGCCGATTTGATATTCACCAACATACTTTTCCATGACCTTTTGATCGAGCGATATTATTTTGCGTTCTTTTGGTATTTCATACGCAGCCCCGAAAATTATTGCCGCTAAGTTGTTGGCAATTTGTCCTGCCGGTGCGGCTTGAATATTACTTAACACGACGACGGTCACACGGTCGTCCGGGTAACGAGCGATCTGGGTCGCAAATCCGTAAATGCCGCCCCCATGCGAAATCTCCCGATGGCCAAACTTCTTGCCGATGCCCCAGCCGTAGGCGTAGCCGGCCTCACCCTTCCAGGGCGTGAATATTTCTTCGAGTGATTTTTTGGAAACGAGTTTCTCAGTATAGAGTGCCTGATCCCAGATGAGCAGATCGCCAGTGGTCGAATACAGCGACCCCGCCGCAAATGGAACCGACATGTCCATATACGACGCGTTGATTACCTCGCCCGCCTGTTTTTGATAGCCGGCCGCGCGGTTTGGGATTATTCTGAGTGGATCGTCGTACCCCGTTTGCTTCATCCCCAGCGGAGTGAAGATATTCTCCTGCAGGAAGTCCGGATAGGATTTGCCGGCTACTTTTTCGATTATGTTTCCCAGCAGAAAATAGCCGGAATTGCTGTAGGACATCCTCTCACCCGGCACAAATTCCAGCTTCTCTTTCTTTAACCGGTCGGCCATGGCTGCCGTCGTAACAGGCATGATCGTGGTCTTGGCGAAATCGGGAAATGAAGTGTAATTCGTAATGCCGGACGTGTGGTTGAGCAGGTGTTTGATCGTTATTGGCTTCCAAATGTCGGGGCAATCGGCGAAGTAATTGCACATCGGATCACTGACGCTCAATTTGCCGCGTTCCTGTAGCATCGATATCGCCATGCCGGTGAATTGCTTGGTGATCGAGCCCAGTCGAAAGATCTTCTCCGGCGTATTTGGCACGTTAAGCTCGATGTTCGCCATACCGTAACCACGGCTTACGATTGGTTTACCGTCACGAGCGATGAGGATCGTCCCGCTAAAACCGTCAACTTGCAGTACGGCTTTCATATACTCGTTTACCTTCGCCGTTATCTGATCATTTGTAGGCACCGGCTTGACAGAATTCTGCCCGGAAACAAACAGGGTGAAAAATAGGCCCAGAGTAAGTACGAACGCCAGGCGGTGTACCTTGTTAATTATCTTGTTCATTTGATCTTCCTTAAATGCCTTCACGGCGCAATACTAACGTTTGAACTACTATTTCTTGTCAGGTACGCGCGTAAATTTGCCCATCCCGCCGAGGTCAACGTTGTCCACCTTGCCTTTGGCATTAAGGCCGAACTGGATAAATCCCTTGCCTTGAACGACATCGCGCCAGTTAACCCGGAAAGTATCGTAATTCCATTGATCGAGATCGCCGGTAAAGTTTGGGCCAAAGTGGACTACCAACTTGCCGCTAATAAGCTCGATCTCGGCATCGCCGTACATGTCGCTGCGATAGGTGCCGGCGTAGTTTTGAAGCTCGACGGACGGCTTGGTGCCAAACACCCTTTCCGCCAGAGCTTTTTCCTGAGCTGCTTTGCCCTGTGTTTCGAGTGCTTTGATCTTTGAAAATTGTTCCGCCTGCCAATCCCTTGGCTGCTCACCCACATAAGCATCAAAAATACGATAGGACAAAAACTGCGGCAGCAGCGTACCGCTTAGATTGGTAAGGATCACGACCCCAACATTCTTTTCCGGGATCATCGCCACAAGGGCCCGCATTCCGTCGATCGCACCGCCATGTTCGACAAGTTTTTTCCCCCGAAAGTCGCTCAAAAACCAGCCCATGCCGTAATTCAGAAAATGAGCATCAGGATACAGGATCGGATATTGCCCTTCGATCCTTATGATCGTCTGCGGTGTATGCATCTCTTTAAGCGATGCTTCACTAAGAAACTGCTTGCCCTCGAATTTGCCGTTTCCGAGTTGCAGGCGAAGCCACTGCGCCATGTCTGTGACGTTCGAATTTATCGAACCAGCCGGGGCGATATTGTCTATGAGGCGCCAAGGGACGGGCTGCACCTTGTCATCTATTTTGACGTGTGGTGTTGAGACATCTTTTGAGTTGGAGAGCGTTCTGATCGTCGTCCCGGTTTCCTTCATCCCGAGCGGCGAGAAAATTCTGTCGGTCACGAAGTCGTCCCACGTTTTTCCCGTAACCGATGGCACGATCTGTCCGGCCGCCAGAAACATAATGTTTTGATAGCCGAAGCGCGACCGCACACTTGACGACGGAACCAAATAGCGCACACGGCGCAGAACTTCTTCACGGCTGTAAGCCGTTGCATACCATAACTGATCCCCGCGTTCCAGACCGATCCGATGTGTCAGCAGATCGCGAACAGTCAACTCGCGTGTTACATAAGGGTCGTAGAGCTGAAATCCCGGCAGATATTTTGTTGCCGGATCGTCCCATTTGAGCTTTCCTTCATCAACGAGCATCGCGATCGAGGCGGCGGTGAATGCTTTTGAGGACGAACCGATGGCAAAGATCGTATGCTCGTCAACCGGTGCCGTTTTGCCAAGCTCGCGTAAGCCGTAGCCCTTGGCATAAACAATTTTGTCATCCTTAACAACGGCGATCGCCATTCCAGGAACTTCCCAGTCTTTAATTGCCTTGTTGACGTAATCGTCAAAACCGGGAAAGGGAGCGGTTTGACTCCGAACGGCGTAAGATCCGGCCGACCATAAAAGTGCGAGAATGATCAGATTAAAAATAGAACGTAATTTCATATTGCTCCTGTTATTTCGGCTGCCAGTCACACGGTCCAAATCTCTTTCAGCACGCGAGCAAAATTACCGCCGAGTATTCCGCGAATTTCTGCGTCGCTGTATTTTCGGCGGATAAGCCCTTCCGTCAGGTCAAACATCCGTTTCGGATGATCGAGTCCCTCGACATCGATCTTTTCCCGAAAGCCATAGCTCCCTTTGTACGAGGCCCGTAATTGTTTATTCAGCTCGGGCGGCATTTTGTCGTAACCATAAAGGTCTATGTCGCTGCCGACGCCGAGATGCTCCGGCCCGATCAGCTTTTTCACGTGGTCAAAATGATTGAGCACATCCTCAATAGTCGTCGGCTCATCGGCCTTTACAAACATCCGGACGGCGGTAATTCCCATGACGCTGCCGTTTAAACCAACTTTCTTGATCGCTTCGTCCGACTTGTCACGCGGATGGCCACCGGCGAGGACTCGGCAGTTTGAGTGGGTTATCAGGACAGGTTTCTTAGAGATCTCGAAAGCATCGAGCGTAGTGCGGTCGCCGCAGTGGGATACGTCAACGGCCATTCCGACCTTGTTCATCCGCTCTATGATGGCGGCGCCGAAGTCCGAAATGCCCTCGTCCTGCCGTTCGGTCGAACCGTTGCCGATGAAATTGCGCGAGTTGTAGGTGAGTTGCGAAACGCGCTGGCCGAGAGCGTAAAAGAAATCGACGTCATTGGGATTTCGAAACTGATCGGAGTTTTGCAGGCCCAGCAGGATGCCGAGCTTGCCGGACCGTTTTACGCGATCCAGATCGCCGGGGCTGTCGATCCGCATCATGAGCTCATCATGGTCAGCGATAAAACCATTCCACGAAGCGAAGAACTTCAGCACGGTCTCGTAGGAATTAAAGCCGCCCATTCCGACGGCCGGATGGATGACATTAATACCCGAATCCTTATATGGTTGGAGGTCTGCAGCCGTGAATAACTCGGGATTGGCCATCCACCTGTCTTGTTTCGCAAAATCGAGCGTGAGTACACTCAGCATGTCAATAACTGTAGATTGTTTGACAAGATCAATTGCCCGTGCCGAATATTCCGTCGGGGACCCGGCAAATATCCGGAAACGGCCGATGTTGATCATCGGAGCGGACACGATGCCGGCACCAGCGAAGGCTGTCCGCCGGAGCATTTCACGCCTTGTTACGAGATTGTTTTCTTTTTTCATGCAATAAATATTTGGTTAATCGATATCGCCCATGCATTCCCCTCGTTTTAGCAGGTACCTTCCGACGATTTGATCCTCTCGATTTCCTCGATGAAAACCTTTTATCAGGTAGCCTGCGGCGATGGCCTCAGTGAAGGCCGACCGCGTAGCCTCGCGCCATTGAGCGGTTATTTCGCCGCTTTTCTGTTCCAAGCTGTTGATGTCCGCCGGTATCTCTATTACGGCTAGTTCACCTGTTAATTCTTCGTCAACAGCGCGGCTGTGAGGAGCGTGATCTTTTCCAACTTCGACCAAGGGGCTTATATTCCCTATTTTCCATAAAGGGATCGTTCCGTCGAGTCGCTCACACACATGGCGGCTCGTCATCAGCCATGTTACCCAAAGTCGGTCTGTGCCGTTGCGATGCAGAAAGCTCGCGGCTTCTTCGCCGTAAAAATTTACAAAATACCGATCCGAAACAACGCCTAGCTTATTGAAATTAAAATAGGCGTTCACGCTTTGCAGTGGATCGAACGTCCAGGTCATCCGCTCAATGCCCTGCTCAAGCGCCTTTTCACGTTGAGCGAGTTTGAGCAGGTAACCAATATTGAAACTTCGATAGTTTGGCCTGACGGCGAGCATGTGCGAATGATGTGTCACCCGCCCTTCCTCGTAACCAACAAAACCATACGCAAACCCCGCTAATATGTCCTGATCGAAAGCCCCGATCACCACACCACCGGATGCTTTTGCAGCGACAAGCTGTGTAAGCGGCACAACATCGAGATCCGGCAGCCCCCATACTTCCTTTTGAAGTTCTTCGACGGAGCGCATTTCCGTCTGTCCATCAATATCGCGGACGACAATATCAACCGCATTCATGGCTCTAAACCCGGTTCGTAGGTCGTGATAAATTCGACAAATTTCGACACCTCGATCATGTCCTTGCCGATAAATCTTATACTGTGCGCATCGGTGCGCTCGACGATCGATAAATAGCTCAACAGCTCCGACGGGCGGTAATTTTTGAACCGCACATCCAACTGAACCGGCGTCTTAACTTTGTACGGCTTGAAACTCTTAATACGGCCCATTGCGGTTTTCACTTTCTCGCGAATAAGGTCATAGGCAGCCTCGGGCATCAT
>JAYVDQ010000352.1:0-2056 GCA_043749325.1 Chloracidobacterium sp.
TGTGTCTGCTGTTCTCAGCGATGATATGCCCACAAAAGACACGATTGACCGAGCAACGATAGATCGCGCGTATGCGAAACTTCGAGAACGCCCTCAAGCATCTGCGACGCAGCCCACAACACTGGCAATTCTACCGAAGGCCGTCAAGCCATCAGAATTAGATGGTGCGGCTGAACTAAAAAAACTCTCCGACGCGGCTGGGGCGGAACTAGCAACGGCGCGTGCGAATGCGATACGGCATTATCGAGAATCAGATTCAGCCGCGCCGGCGATCGCCGATGTGGATGCCGCACGACGCAATCGATTCGCGGCCGATGAATTGAATGACCGCGCCGACAGAGCTAAAGCGGCACAAATTCTGTTAGATGCCAAGAACCGGCTCGCACAGGCGGAATTGCAGTTTGCAGCAGCAGATCCTGCTGTAATAGCAGCTACACTCAAAGCTGAGATAACAGATAGAAGCTACAAACGCTATCAGAGTGAAGCGGCAAAACAAATCGCGTTCGCGCGAAGTGAAGCCGAAAAAGCGATCGCTCTCGAACGAGATCACATCCGCAGAAACGTTGTGCCGGGCATGAGCATATACAATATCACGACAGTTCTGGGTGAACCGGAGCGTGTTTCGACGATCGATGGCGATCGGAAATCTTATCAGTGGGTGGTGTACTCCTACGGAAAGCGCAAATCGATCACGCGTATAGTTACTGCGGATGTGAAATATGGGGAGATAACGAGCGTAATAGATACACACTATAAAGTCGACCACGACGATTAAACAAAACGGTACGGACAAATCAATGTGTTGGCCACGCGGATGGATTGGCGGCAAGAAAAACATTCTCGCGATTGACGGACCCTTCTGTTTGCGGCGATCTTCCCCTGCTAGAAGGGTAGAAGAAGGATCAAAAACTGTTGAAATTAGGCATTGCCATGAACAATTACCAGACTGTCGAGGAAATTGTCGCAGAGCACATCAAAGCATCGCGTGAAGTCCGCGCTTCGTTTAAAGGAAACCCGCAGAAAGCGCGGGAATATCTGATTAGGATTGGATATTTGGAGAAGAACGGTACGACAATCGCCAAACGATATCGTCGATAATACCACTTCATATAGCCCCGCGTTTACGCGGGTACGGTAGTTTTAAACAAATGGCGAGTGATTTGAAGAGGGTACCGGCGTAAACGCCGGGCTATATGAATACGTGGGGCAGGGATGGAGGAAGCCGTATCTCAAACAACCTTATCGGCCGGCTGCGCGTCGCAATCCGCTGCTCATGCAGGGTGAGGTTCCAGCCACAAGACCTGATCCAGACCGGGAAATTATCACCTGTCTGTCGGCCGGGTTCGCCAAGGATGGCGCTGCCGCCGTGGGCGAGGTGGGTTCGCCAGAACGTTTCCAGAGACTCCCACTGCTTGCGCTCGTAAAGGATATCGGCACCAAGGATCAGATCGAACTGCTCCCCGAGCTTTGTGGTCTGCCAGTTGAGTTGCCGGGTGCGCGCGGGAGTCTGGTACGCGAGGCTGTTCAGTTTGGCGAAGAGGAGTGCAGGGGGTTCCAGGTCCGCGAAGAGAACGGGCAGGCCGAGGCTGGCGGCGATCATGCCGGGGAAGCCCATGCCGCAACCCAGGTCCAGAACGCGACAGGGGGGTGGGGCGACAGGGTGAGGGGGTGAAGGGGTGCGGGGGGCAATTTCGCGTTTGGCGAATCGGTCGATGAGAAGTTGGCTCAACCCCAGGGCGCTGTCCCAAAGTTCGGCCCAGTAGGGCAGGTGAAGTTCTTCGCCGTTCTTTCGGAGGCCGCTGGTTTTTTCGAGTCGATCTTCGGCGGCGGCGACATCGCTGAGCACGCGGTTGGGGTCGGCGATGCGGGTGAACGCATAGGAACCGCCGGCGAGGGCGATGGTTTCGGTCAGGGTGTTGTATCGCCGCTGAATCCTCGCGAGCAGGCGGGGTTGGGCGATGGAGGTGGGGGGCGTGTGGGGAGGGGGCATCCGGAACAGCCAGTCAAATTCAAGGGAGCCATCGAACCGAGGGGTCGATTTTCGGGTATCTTAGCG
>JAYVDQ010000353.1:0-5828 GCA_043749325.1 Chloracidobacterium sp.
CACGCAATTAATTACTACATTGGTACGGCAATCCATGAGCTAACTCATTTGGCGGGCCGAGGAGTGTTTGGTGATCAGGATCTTGCACGTTCAACACACCAGTTAGGACTTTCACAAATGGAGGTTGCCGACAAAGACACTCTCGATGCCAACGAGATTCTGAAATATTCAGGGGCTTGGAACGCTAGTTTGGAAGCCCATTGCGGAGCTAGGTAACGATATGAAAAAATTATTTTTTTTGGTTTTACTTTTTGTTTCGACGGATTTTCCCGCCGTTGAAAAGATGGCAAGCGGCGTCGGTTCAGCAGATCAATGGTTCGACAGCTATCAGGAGCTTTCCTGGCAAGAGGAGCAAATTCATCTTTCTAACTTTGCCATGTTTCTGAAATCGCGTGCGGACACGATTGGATACATAGCGTACTGCGGGGTCTCTGGTCGCGAGTTGTCTAAAAAAAAAGGGCGAGCTCAAATGGCAAAAAAATACCTCGTTTCCAAGCGAGGAATCAAAGGAAGCCGCATTGTTTTAGTCCAAGGCAATAGGTGCGAACTTACGAGTACGATTCTTCAGCCGGTTTTGCGATCGGCCAAAATCCCTCAATTCTTTGACTGAGTGAGCGCGAAATAATGATAGAAGTCGGCGGAATTTCGGATCACAGCTGGTGAATCGCGCGACAGTGACGGCAATGGCGCGAGATAAAACGGCAGACATCGAACTACGACAGTGGCACGGCAATCTGGGTGGCGAAGCCGACAAAATATTACATCCGCTCGACTGTTCTCGGCGGTGCTACCGTAAGTGAAGCATGGGCCAACGGCAGGAAGGGCAAGACCTTTGTCCGGGCGGCGGGAACAGAGATCGCCCGGCAGTATGGATATGCTTCGGATGCGGCGACTTCGTTGAATTATGTGTTCTTTGAATACACGGACGCATCGGGTATGAGCCAGAAGACCAGCGACAGGCTGGGAACGCCCGTTGCCTACGGCGACGACGGCGACGGTTCACCGGTTGAAACAGACCCCCTGGGGTCAAGCGTGGGGACATCGACGCCGTACTATCAACCCCCACCGTACAACCCCGACCCCGACTATCCAGGGCTGCTGCTCTTCTACGACGACGCCCCGCAGTATGTCAACGGCCAGCGCCTGACCTGCACCCTCGACGGCATGGCCATCGGCTGCTCAAGCGCCTTTGGCCTGCTGGATCGTGGAGCCGCGATCCCTGCGGCATTTGCTCCGTTTCAGAATTTACCTGGATTCCAGTTTAATTCTCAAGGTCTTGGCCTTTACACCGTTAATATACCCGGAAGTAACACCGCTTCAACACCATCAGGAGGCAATCCCAATACGTCATACGGAACGCGGGATACAACCTTTAGCTTCTCTCTTCCATACGCGAATATTTCCTGGAGTCCGCCGCAGCAAGCTCAACAGTCTCATGGACCGTCGGATTCCGGGGAACTGGCGCCACCCAATCCGAATTGCATAACAAACGCAGTTGCGGGAGGCAAATTAGGTAGTAACAATATTAACCCAAATTATATTGGAGGTAATTCAAAAAATGGACCTGACGGAACAGCTGGTCACGACGGAATTCATGTCCATCCTCCTATTGGTTCAAAGAACGTACCGGTCACTGCACTTTCAGCCATGGCAGGTCGATTGACAAACGTAAGATCACAGGGTGATGGGCTTTATCGTTTAGACATTCTGTTAGACCAAAAGATTGATGGAGAAGGTTTCTACTTAGTTCTTAAGGATTTTAATCGAGCTGGACTTCGTGGAGGCAGCGTCGGTTCTAAAAACACGCGGATTTCGGCGGGAATCTCACTTGGGACGGTAAATGGAGGCGATCCATCGTCAATGCATCCTGAGGTCGGGGAATCAGGCCTCCACGTAACGTTGGTACAGGCTGCGCACTACAATCTGTTTGTTCGCAACATTCAACAAGGGATAGCTTCGCCAATGGGTTGGTTAATGGATGCAGCGACCAATCCAAGCAGTCCCTTTAGATGTCCATGAATTTTTTACTGATAAGAAATCTAGAAAGGAAGTAAGGAGCATGTATAGATGAAGAAGCCCTTTTTATTACTTACAATTATAATTCTTGCAGCTATTCAACCTATGGCTTCACAGAACAAACCGAAGGAGAACTTTTTGCTAAAACGGTTCGAGTCGGCCATTGCATTTGATTATTTACAGGAATTTTCGACGTCTTTTTTACTTTATGTCGAGAGAATGAACAGTCGAGGAACATCCAAAGTCGCGATCCGTTTTTGTTCAGAAAATCCGATGAAGAATGCGGTGACAAAAGGAGCAATTGATTTGTCCGCAATCTATAACGTTTTTAAGGGATACGGAATCATTGACAAAGATGTCATAGTTCTTCGAAGTAACGAATGTGTTTCGAAAGCGAATACCATTTCGGCGACGGAGATATGGGTAATCAACGACGAAAATAATTTACCACCATTCAGCGAAAGATTATATTCAAATGACATAAAATCTGTCGAAATTGGGAGGTCGATAGTCCGATTCGTTGGAAACAGAAATTACATTGATAACGCGCAAACTCTAGCGAGTGAATTGGCAAAAAACAAGAATACTTTTGGGATGGTTTATATTGCATATCAAGGGACAAACAAAACTGTCGCCAACTCGTTTAGAAAGAAAATAATTGATATATTAACGCTCGCTGGCATCAATCAGTCTAGATATTCAATTGAACTAATAAGGTGGGACATCAGATTATCCCCTGAGCCACTGGGAAAGCGCACAATATTTCCAGAGTTCCATCTAGTAGCGACAAAATCGAATTAGAGAATATGAATTCTTCACGAAGGCGTGTCAAACATTAAATACAACACGCCGGATCCGCTAGTGTCCTACACCAATCCGGCGGGACGGTTCCTACAGGCTCGCAGAGCACGAGCCTGCCCTACAGACAGAGCTATCAGTTCAACGAATTTAACAATCTGACACAGCGGAACAATCTGCATTGGGGCGTGGCTGGGAATAATAATTTGAATTACACATATCTCAACAACCGGATCACAAATTATGGATACACGTATGACGCGGACGGGCGTAATTTGACGACCGGCTATCCGGATGCCGCGACCTCGACCTACAACGCAGCGGGGCAGATGGTGCATTCGGTTTCGGTGAGCACGGACGCCTTTCGGTATTATGACGGCACCGGCAGCGAGGTGAAGCGGGTGACATCGGACTACGACTCGGTGCCGGTGATCTCAATACCGAAATGGCGCCGGGAAACCGGCCGGCTGCTTCTCCAAATTTTCAGTATATCTGCGGAGCATAGCTATAAAGATCATGAGTTACATCGGCGAAGTCACGAATCTATTCCAATCCCGCTGCGGTGAGATAAAAATATTAGACCCGATGGATTACGTGATAATCGCCGAATGGGAAAAACAGGAAATCCCGCTCGCCGTAGTCGCGGGGGCGATCAACGAGATTTGCGACCGGCTTGGCGGCGACCTTCGGATCGATTCTGTCAGTTATTTTCAAGAGACGATAAAGCGTAATTTTAGAGCGTGGCTGCAAACCGACGGTGCGACGGCTTAGGCGGTCGCTTTTGCTGATATATTTGCCGCCATTCGTAGTGGCATAATTTGTCGTTATTACGTGCCTTTCTTCTCCGTGTGCTTTGTGTCGGCCCTTAGCGGACTTTGTGTTAAAGTTCTTTTCCTCACAATGAACACAAAGTTGAGGACACGGAGAACAAAAAGAAATCCAAAATCAAGACACTACCCGCCAATGTTATAATTTTCCCAAAAGAGGTTATTACATGACCAAAACACTTAGCATCACGGATGTTCCTCCGTAGGCGGTGGGTTCCCCAGCATAGGAAGCAGGAATCCAGTCGCTACCGCTCCCGGTTCTGACTTCGAGGACCTGGTGCGATATTACGCAAGGCTTTCACGGCTTCGGGCAGAACCTCAAGGACACGATCAATATCATCGACAGTATTGTATCGTCCAAAACTAAAGCGGATGGCTCCGCGGGCGAGTTCGTCGTTTCTGCCCAGGGCACGTATTACCGGTGAAGGTTCGAGCGAACCGGACGAACATGCCGAGCCGGTAGAAACGGCGACGCCCTGCATATCGAGATTGATCAACAGGCCTTCGCCCTCGATCGAACGAAACGAGATGTTTGAGATGTTTGGCAGGCGCATGTCGCGGTCGCCGTTGAAGATAGTATCTGGAATTATCTCCCCGACTTTGCTCTCAAATTTATCCCTTAGGACCTGCAAATCATGCATTGAGGTGGTCGATGAGACTGACGCCCTTACTTCGTGCGGGCTTCCGCAAAGATCGGCCTGTGCGATCTCACACGCTTTGCCAAAGGCGACGATATTGGGAACCGATTCCGTGCCGCCGCGGCGTTCGCGTTCCTGGTGGCCGCCTATATTTTGCGAATGCAGCCGGACGCCCCGACGTACATAAAGGGCTCCAACGCCCTTTGGAGCGTATATTTTGTGAGCAGAGATCGAGAGCAGATCGCAGCCCATTTCTTCGACATCGACGGGCATCTTGCCGGCGGCCTGAACGGCGTCGGTGTGAAACCAGATCTTTTTGCCGGCCTCACGAAGCGATCTGACCAAACGGCCGGTCTCGGCAACAGGCTGGATCGTTCCAATCTCGTTATTTGCCGTCATTATCGAGATAAGTACTGTATCTTCTTTGATCGCTTCTTTTACGTCCTCGATTCGGACAATGCCATTTTCATAGACCGGCAGATATGTAACTTCGTAACCAGATTTTTCAAGGTCTTCGCAAACATTCAGCACGGCCGAATGCTCGATGGCCGAGGTGACTATGTGGGGCTTCCGGGGTGCGGAGTGGCCCTTACTTACGTGCGGGCTACTGACACCGTGCGGGCCGCTGACGCGGGCCTCGAGTAGACCGCGTATTGCAAGATTGTTCGCTTCGGTGCCGCCGGATGTGAAGACGATCTCGTTCGGACGTGCGTTTATCAATGCCGCGACCTGATGCCGTGCCTTATCGACTGCGGCACGTGCCTCCTGGCCGAAGAAATGAATGCTAGACGCGTTGCCGAATTTTCCCATCAAATAGGGAAGCATGGCCTCGACGACGGCCGGATCGACGGGTGTGGTTGCACTATTATCGAGGTATATACGCCGGAACATAAGACCAGTTTAACGCGTTTAGACCTGTTGCCGAAACAATGGCCGATGATATAGATTAGAAGATGGTTTATTGTGTCCAACTCATTGGAAAATGACACATCCGTCTGAGGACGAAATATGGATTTTGCGACAAAAGAGATCTTTAAGCGATACGCGAGCATTGTGGTCGGTAGGCCGATCTCGCCTGTGTTTTTGAACATACTAGTGACGAGCGTCTGCGACATGCGTTGCACCCACTGCTTTTTTACCGAGGAGCTTGACGACAGGCCCCGTAAGAAACTGCAAATGAAAGCCGACGAGATCGCCAGGATCTCCGAAACGCTGGGTGGCAATCTCGGCGTGCTTGTCCTCGCGGGCGGCGAGCCTTTTACACGAAAGGACCTGCCGGAGATCGTTCGAGCTTTCTATGAGAACAACAAGCTCGACTCCGTTTACCTGATGTCGAATGGCCAGATACATCCGCGTATTTTCCCCGATGTCGCCCGCATCATGGACGAATGCCCTAAGCTCAACGTCTCCGTCGCCCTCGGCATCGACGGCATGAAAGACGCTCACGAGAAAATTCGCCGCAAAGAGGGAAGTTGGGACAAGGCGATCCACACGGCCCGCACTTTGCAACAGATGAAACGCGAGCAGTATCCGCAGCTCGATATTCAGA
>JAYVDQ010000354.1:0-2247 GCA_043749325.1 Chloracidobacterium sp.
GGCTAAAGCCTCGCTCATGCGAGGACGTAATGACCTATTCTATTGACGACATTTATCCGGTTGTCGCGAAAGTTGCTGCTGCAGTATTTAGCGAGAAGCAGGTTGCCGAAGGCCAGCGGGCTTTGTTCGTCGCTCCGTGGATAGAAAATATCGATTCGCCCACGCAGATATATCCGGCGCTTGATCTGCTACAGCAGATGCAAGGCTCTCAGGCCGAACGACAGATACTGTTTAGCGCGTTGTCAAAATCGGTCAACCGCGATTTCAAAGACGACAGGTCATTTACCAATTCCCTCAAATGGGGCAATCTCGGGGTCAAGATAGGCAAGCTAACTGCGGGAGACGATGACCCACTCAAAGCCGAGCTTATCAATGCATACCGGTCGATGCTTCTAAAGAATCTTCGCGGCAGTTGCTGTACGGACAACGAGATAAAGAAGGACCAGCCGCTCCCGGAATATATAGAAGCGGCGAATAAACTCGTGCCGGACAAGCCGCTGACCTATGAAGATGTTATCGCATCGGAACTCAAGGGCACGGTCAAGATCACACATCTCCTGACAAAATCTGCAGCCGCTCGCAAACTTCGGGATGAGGGAATTTCAGTGAGGGACACGACCGTGGTAGATAACAAGATCGTCAACCACGATGTGACCGATGTTGCATGGGGCGAGCGCGTAAATGAATATATCGAGCGGGTGCTTGCCTTTGAAGGGACTGAGAACGAGACCGATGCCGAAATGTTGTTTCTAAAGGCTGCATTTCTCGGAGGCATGGTCTCCGGCATCAGCCCGGGTGAATTGCGAGTGTCGATCCTTCGCAAATACCTGCGTCTCGTCGCTAGTTCACGCTTGCAGAAAACGAGCTTCATCGAGTGGCGATTTTGGTTATCCATTGTGGAGCATGAGGCTCCGGAGTCTTTTTATGACATGGCCTCTGAAGTTCCTAACCCAAATTTGAAGGTTATGGCGGCCGTAAGTAAATTGCTTGAGGAGCCGAAGAAAGAGGTACCTAAACCAACGCCGACTCCGACGCCCAAACAATAGCTTAGAAATTCCTCGGTGGGGCTTGACAAGGCCCCTTCAAATTCATAATATCTAAAGTTTCGGACTTTACCGTCTGGGTTGTCTTGCTATTCTATCGTGGATTGCGGGACTGATATTTGAGAGTTGAAACACGGATTGTTGCGTAATGGCGGGTATCACAGCTCGCTGGCGAATTACACATATCTAATATGCCACGCTACAGCAAAGTCTTGATTCTCGTCGGCTAAGCCCTTACTCACGTGCGGGCTACTGATACAAACATTCATTCAGCTTTATTGCTGCTTGAGCTAACTGCCGGATTTTATTCGGCAAGAGTCAGGTAAGACGGTAGTTTTGCCTTTTGGGATTTTAAAACGGTGGAAAGAGAGAACCACCCCGGCCGAAACGGCCACCCCTCCACCGCACGGGAGGGGAGCTTAAAACGATATGCCGACAATTAACCAATTAGTTCGCAAGGGGCGCCAACGCGTTAAGTATAAGACGGCGAGTCCCGCTTTGCAGTCAAATCCGCAGAAACGCGGTGTTTGCACGCGTGTTTACACCTCGACCCCGAAAAAGCCTAATTCGGCTTTGCGTAAGGTCGCCCGTGTCCGTCTGACGAATCAGATCGAAGTTACTACATATATTCCCGGCATCGGGCATAACCTGCAGGAACACTCGATCGTGCTTATTCGCGGCGGCCGTGTAAAGGATTTGCCGGGTGTTCGTTATCACGTTATCCGCGGAACGCTGGATGCCTCAGGCGTCGCGAACCGTAATCAATCGCGTTCGAAGTATGGTGCTAAGCGGCCAAAAGGAGCGAAATAGGGTAGGCAGTTGGCTGTAGGCAGTCGGCAGACAAGATCTGACCACTGACCACTGGCCACTGACCACTGACAAACATATGCCAAGACGTAGAGTTGCATCGAAAAGAGAAGTTTTACCGGACCCGATCTACAACAGCATCGCCGTGACGAAATTTATCAACGGCCTGATGTGGGAAGGGAAAAAGACCGTCGCCGAGCAGATCTTTTACAGCGCGATGGTCAAGTTGGGTGAAAAGGCACAGGATGAGCCGCTCAAAGTTTTTAAGGCCGCACTCGACAGCGTTGCTCCGACTTTAGAGGTCAAATCGCGACGTATCGGTGGTGCGACATATCAGGTGCCGCTCGAAGTTTCGCGTGACCGCCGCAATACGCTGGCGATCCGCTGGATTGTGCTG
>JAYVDQ010000355.1:0-7598 GCA_043749325.1 Chloracidobacterium sp.
CGTGTTGCCGTATTGATGTATCTGAATATCCTCGGCGGTGTAGACGGTGACGGGGTCGCTGTCCTTTCTCGGTGGAGCCGAGCGGACGCCTTTCATTAACTCTTTTTTATTAGTGCGGACGCCGACTGAGCGCGTATAGATGAGGTCGTCGGCCCAGAAACGCTCGTGGATGGCGGCGTCATTGCGGCCGGCACCGGCGAGGAATTCGTTAAGCAGGGCGGTCAGCTTTGCTGCGTCAGGTGCAGCCTGCGCGTGCGTCGAGATTGCCGCCGACAAAATGAGAATCAGTAAAGAGATGTATCGTTTTATAATGTGTGCCTCGCCCTTGCATTACATTACCTTATTTGCGGGACCGGATTCAATTTGAACCCTCCGTCACGATGTAAGTTGTTACTTTCCAAACAGGCATTTACAAAAACCCTTTCCCGTCGATGGGCTAATTATCCCGTGTTATAATTCCGCGAACCGGAAAAAACTTACCAAGAGCTTTAATGGGCAGATACATTTTCGAAGCTCTGACCGGGCGTTGTTGCTACAACTATGGAAAATGAACAAGATCCGGAGGATTTGCTTAACCATTTGGCGGAAGAATTCCCCGACTGCGTTGATTATTGGCGTGAGTTCAATCGTTATCGCTTTAACTTAAAGCAGTTACTACCTTTATTGCCACCAAATAGTTCGGTTCTGGATCTAGGCGCCGGTAACGGGGTGATGTCGGTAGCCTTGCAGGCGGCAGGCGCTACAATTACGGTGGCCGATAATTGGCGTCCTTACTCACAAGAAGACACCGAGCAGGAAAAGCCATCCATGCATCATATGGGTGAACGCAATTACATTCTTGAGCGCTTTCGCAAACACAACATTCACACCATAGAAACAGACCTGCTGAAAGGGAGCTTGCCCTTAGAAAACGAGTCTTTTGACATGGTTATTATTCTGGCGGTAATTGAACATTTTCCCGGTTCACCCAGAAAAATACTTGAAGAAGCCAAACGAGTTTTAAAGCCGGGCGGTATTCTGGTAATCGAGGTGCCTAATATTGCCGCACTTAGAAACAGACTCAAACTTTTAATAGGCAGAAGTATGCATTTTCCGATTGAAGATTGGTATCGTTCAGACCCGTTTTATGGTCATTTTAGAGAACTTACGATGGCGGAACTTCGAAAATATGTTAAGTTTCTGGAGATGGAAACGATGTGGGTCAGAACCAGCGATTCATCGTTTCATAACACGAAATATTCTGATGGTCATTATGAGAGGAAGTATAGATTTAACTCAATTTTCCAAATAGCAAAAGCGTTTTATTTGTCAGTATGTCTCCCATTTCCCACTTTACAGTTTCAGATACTTTTAGCGGCTAGGAAAATTTAGCGAAATTGGGAAATTTGCCGGAATAGGATCTTATGAAACGATGCTCTGAATGCGGTCGCGAGTATGACAATACGATGATGTTCTGTCTGGATGACGGAGCTGAATTGCTCTACGGCCCGGCGTCCGTGGATGAACCGGCGACGGCAATCCTGTCAGAAGGGGGAGCGGTGGCGACTGGGTCCCCGGCTAGCGAATCACCGACACGGCATCAGATCAAGACGACCGACCAAACGGCGATTTTGCCGACGGGCACGGGCGATATTGTTCCAACCCCTCGCGGCTTTGATAAGGGGTTGTGAGCCGTACCGTTTTTGCTCGTGATCATTGTTCTTGGGGTTTTTTTCGGCTATCGATATTTCGCACCAATTAAGCAAATTCAATCAATCGCCGTTTTGCCGTTTGAGAATGGAGGGGGTAATGCGGATCTCGACTACCTGTCCGATGGAGTTAGCGCGGACGTGATCGACCGTCTTTCTCAATTTCCTCAGCTCAAGGTTATTTCTCGCAGTTCAAGCTTCAGATATCGAGGCCAGGATCTAAATTTGCAGCAAATCGCGGCTACCCTCGGCGTTGACGCTATTGTAACCGGTAGGGTTATTTCGCGCGGCGACAGCTATCAGATTAGAGTCGAACTGACCGACGTGAGCGACAACAGACAGCTTTGGGGCTCAAATTTCACCCGGGCGATTTCAGACGTTCGGTTTTTACATAGCGACATATCCCGCGAGATCGTCGAGAATCTGAGCCTTCGTTTATCGGGATCGCAAGTAAACGCCCTGGTTGATGTGGGTACCAATAATCCGCAGGCGTACGAAGCATTTGCGAAAGGGCGATTCTTTCTAAACAAAGCCGGAGCGGATAATTTGAAAAAAGCTACAGAACATTTTGAGCAAGCTGTTGTGTTCGATCCTAACTACGCGTTGGCATACTCATATCTTGCTTTTACTTATGCCTGGGTTGTTGGTCGAGAGGCAGACCCGGAGCAGGTGAGAGTAAAAAGTAAGGCGGCGGCGCTAAAAGCAGTGCAATTGGCTCCAAATCTTCCGGACGCTCATTTCGCTTTGGGCAGGGTTAGGTTTGTAAATTGGGAATGGGCGGAAACCGAGTTGGAATGGAAACGGGCGATCGAACTGAATCGAAATTTCGCCAGAGCTCACAGCGAGTATGCTACTTTCCTTTCCATGATGGGTCGACACGAAGAGGCGCTTGCCGAAGCCAATCGCGCTATCGAACTAGACCCGCTCGATTATATCTCCGCCGTGATCCTTCTTCACACGTACTGGCATATGCGGCGTTACGATGACACTATCGATGCCGGCAAAAAGGCACTGGCATTGGATCCTAATTTTAGTTTCTCTCACGCAATGATTGCCGACGCATACATGGGGACAGGGATGTACAAAGAAGGGGTTGCGCAATATGAGGAAGCTATGCGTGTTAGCGGAGGCGATGATCCCGGCGTTGAAGCTCTCTTGGGCGCCGCTTACGCGAAGATGGGTGATCGGGCCAAGGCCGAAGCGATCCTTGCAAAGCTGAGATCCGGGACCGATAGTTTCCGATCGACTCCTGTCAACCTCGCGGTCCTTTACGATTCACTCGGTATGCGTGATGAGGCGTTCGCAGTGCTTGAAAAAGCCTATGCCGAGCATTATGTACACTTGGGTTATATAAGGGGCTTTCCTACATTCGACGGTTTGCGTGAAGATCCGCGTTTTCAGGACTTAATGCGCCGCATGGGTTTACCGAAATAGACGGAAACGGAGAGAACTGCCGGAATAGAATTTTATGAAACGCTGCCCTGAATGCGGGAGAAATTACAACGACGATTCGATGAGCTTCTGTCTCGATGACGGGACGGAATTACTCTTTGGCCCAGCGTCTTCGGACGAGCCGGCGACGGCGATCTTGTCAGAACCGGGAGCGGCAGCGGCTGGGTTCCCGGCCAGCGAATCGCGAACGAAGATGTTTGACGCGGCGGCGATCTCGGATGAGATCGGCGTGGGACAGTCGAATTCGATCGCCGTGCTGCCCTTCGCGAATATGAGCGCGGACGCGGAGAACGAGTTTTTCTGCGACGGACTCGCCGAAGAGTTGCTGAATGCTTTGGCAAAGATCAACGATTTGAGAGTCGCCGCCCGCACTTCAGCCTTTTCTTTCAAAGGCAAGAATATAAATGCCAACGAAATCGGACGCACCTTAGGTGTAAACACAATTTTGGAAGGCAGTGTTAGAAAATCGGGCAATCGTCTAAGAATCACCATTCAGCTTGTCAACGCTTCGGACGGTTATCATCTTTGGTCCGAGCGTTACGACCGCGAAATGCGCGATATTTTCGACGTACAGGACGAGATCACGCTGGCCGTTGTTGACGCACTGAAAGTCAAACTGCTCGGCAAAGAAAAAGCGGCGGTCCTGCGACGTTACACAGAGAACACCGAAGCGTATCAACTTTATCTAAAGGGCCGCTACTACTCGAACAAATGGACGGCCGAGGGTTTGACGAAAGGAATCGAGTACTTCAACCGAACAATCGAACTTGAATCACGATTTGCTCCGGCTTACTCGGGGCTAGCGGATTGCTATGGTTCACTAAGCGGAGAGGGGTTATTGCTGTCTCCAAAGGAGGCTTTTCCGCACGCAAGATCTGCTGCCCTCAAGGCGATCGAAATCGACGACACCTTGTCCGAAGCTCACTGTTCTCTTGCGCTCATAAAGCTGAATTTCGACTGGGACTGGGTGGGAGCTGAAACAGAATTAAAGCGCGCCATCGAACTAAACCTGAAATATGTGGCCGCTTACCACTGGTATTCACATTACTTGATAGTTATGGGACGGACGGAAGAATCGCTTGCAATCAGCAATCGCGCGCTTGAGCTCGATCCGCTCGACCTCCAGATCAACTCGCATTTGGGTTGGCACTACTGTCATACGCACGAATTCGACCTCGCCGTTGAGCAATGCCGAAAGACAATTGAGATGGAACCGAACTTCCACGAGGCGCACTGGTTTTTAGGCTGGGCATATGAGCAGAAGGCTATGTATGGTGAGGCCATCGCGGAATTTCAAAAAGCCGTCGCTTGTTCAGGCGGCAGTGCGCGTATGTTAGCCGAACTCGGACACGCCTATGGACTGGCAGGAAAGAGAACCGAGGCAGAGACGGTGTTGGACGAATTAAAGGAGCTATCAAGTCGACACTATGTTTCGCCATATAACCTGGCGCTGGTTTACACCGGTCTTGGCGACAAGGATAAGGCATTCGAGTGGCTCAACGAGGCTTGTGAAGATCGCTCCGGGTTATTGATTTACCTCAAGACGCAACATTCATTCGACAGCCTCCACGCCGACCCCCGATTTAAGGACTTGGTTCGCCGGATAGGCTTGCCGGAATAGAATTGTATGAAACGATGCCCGGAATGCGGTAGAAATTACAACGACGATTCGATGAGCTTCTGTCTCGATGACGGAGCCGACTTGCTTTTTGGCCCGGCGTCGCCGGATGAACCCGCGACAGCGATACTGCATTCGACGGCTGCTCCCGGCGAGGCTCCGACTAGGCCTCAAACCCAGTTGACCGACCCGACGGCGGTTTTACCGACCGGCACCGGCGATATAGTTCCGAAATCCACCGGTTTCAATAAGCTGCTGCTGGCTTTGCCGGTCCTGCTCGCTATCATCGCCCTCGGCGGGTTCCTTGGTTATCGGTACACCAAACCCGCCACATCCGAACAGATAAATTCGATAGCCGTTTTACCATTCGAGAATCGCAGCGGGACTGCTGACACCGATTATCTCTCGGACGGGTTGGCGGATTCGTTAATCTACCGCCTTTCTCAATTGCCGAATCTTAAAGTCAGCCCGACCAGTTCGGTACTGCGATACAAAGGTTCGGCGACGGATGTCGCCCAGATAGCGAAGGAGCTTGAGGTCGATGCCGTAATGTCGGGCCGATTGGCTCAGCGCGGTGATGACCTGTCGATAAGCGTCCAATTGATCGACTCTCGCACGAAGAAATTGATCTGGGCCGAACAGTACGACCGCAAGATGTCCGATTTGCTCGCGACACAGCGTGAGATCGCAACGGTCATCACGCAAAAACTGCAATTAAAGCTCGCCGGCGATGAAGCGAAGGGCATCACCAAGAGGTACACGGACAACAATGATGCATACCAACTTTACCTGAGAGGTCGATACAGCTTCGCTAAGCGCACGAAGGACGAAATGCTCCACGCGGTCGAGTACTTCCGGCAGGCGATCAAACTCGATCCGAAATTCGCCCTGGCCTACGCGAGGATCGCCGAGACTTACGGAAGCATGCCGGCATATCCGTACCTCTCGCCGAAGGAAGCATTTCCTCAGGCCAAGGCCGCAGCGCAGAAGGCGCTGGAGATCGACCCCGCACTGCCCGAGGCACACACATTCCTGGCCTATTCTTTGGCGATCTACGACTGGGATTGGCCAGAGGCCGAGCGCTCGTTCAAACGCGCCATAGAGCTTGACCCCAATAATTCCGCCGCTCATTTTCGGTATGGGCAGATATACCTCTCATCTATAGGACGCAACGACGAAGCGATCGCCGAAATAAGGCGGGGACTCGAAATGGAACCGCTTGATATGAACATGGGCGCCACGTTGGCGTGGGCCTATTTCATCGCCGGGCAGAACGACACGGCACTGGAGCAGGCAAAGAAAACATATGATCTCGAACCCACGCACCCCATAGGGCGCTGGATGCTGAGCCAGGCCTACACCTTAAAGGGAATGTACCCGGACGCGATATCGCTGGCTGAAGAATGGCTGAAAATCGATCCTACGAATCAGTTTGGGCTTCGTGAAGCCGGAATTGCTTACGCCAAAGCCGGGCGTCGAGAAAAGGCGGAGGAGATGATCACCAGATTTCGCGAGATCGCTAAAACCCAGTATGTGCCGATGTGCCGGCTCGCCGCGATCCACGTCGCCCTGGGCGACAAGGAACGAGCGTTCGAGGAGCTTGATAAGGCCTTCGAGGCACGTGATTGGGAATTGTATCGCCTAAAGGCGGACCCGTATTGGAAGTCGCTGCACGACGACGCACGGTTCAAAAATCTGGTCAAACGCCTGAATCTGCCCGAATAGAGTTTTATGAAACGATGCCCTGAATGCGGTAGAAATTACAACGACGATTCGATGAGCTTCTGTCTCGATGACGGGGCCGAATTGCTCTTCGGCCCGGCGTCGATGGATGAGCCGGCGACCGCGATATTGCACTCGACGGTTGCTCCCGGCGAGGCTCCGACCCGCGCTCAGATCAATACAACTAACGAGACCGCTATTCTCCCTTCGGGAGCGGAGGCGGAGCCTCAAGAGAGCTTAGGGAGCCTTTCGGAAAAGCGTAGCTTTTCCGCTCGGCGAGCCAAGCCGTTGGCAATGTTAGTCGTGGCCGTCCTGGTTCTGGTTGGCGGGTTCCTGGGCTACAAATACTTTTCACCGACCAAACAGATCGAATCGATCGCGGTGATGCCGTTCGTCAATGAAAGCGGGAATGCTGATGTCGAGTATCTTTCTGACGGGATGACGGAGACGTTGATCAGGAGTTTGTCGCAACTGGCTAATTTGCAGGTCAAGCCGCGTTCGTCGGTCTTTCGTTACAAGGGCAAGGAAACGGACGCGAAAACCATCGGCAAGGAACTGAATGTTCAGGCTATTTTGAACGGCAGAGTGATCCAGCGTGGCGACCAACTGACCCTTAATTTGGAACTGATCGATGTTCAAAAAGACGTTGTGCTTTGGAGCGAGCAATATAACCGAAAGCAAACCGACCTCGTCACCTTACAACGCGAGATCGCCAAAGATGTTTCGGCCAAGCTCAAATTAAAACTTTCGGGTGGGGACGAAGCAAAAGTAACCAAAACCTCAACGGCAGACACGGAAGCCTATCAAGCCTATTTGAAAGGACGCTTTTATTGGAACCGGCGAACAGCGGAGAACCTAAAAAAAGCGATTGAGCAATTCAAAGCCGCGACCGACCGCGACCCGAATTACGCCCTCGCTTACGTTGGTCTCGCCGATTGCTACGTACTTTTGAACGAATATTCGGGGGTGCCGGTAACGGAGTCCGCTCCACAAGCTAAAGCCTTCGCCGAGCGTGCGATCGCGATCGACGGGTCTCTGGCAGAGCCACACGCTACCTTGGGGGCTATCAACAGGCAATTGTGGCAATGGGCAGAGGCGGAAAAGGAATTCAAGCGCGC
>JAYVDQ010000356.1:0-4993 GCA_043749325.1 Chloracidobacterium sp.
GCCGCATGTCACCCGCATATCTCACCATCGCATATCACACGGCCCGCATTTTGCTCGAACAGGGTAAAACAGCCGAGTCGAAAAAGCTCATCGATGAAATATTAGAAATGGGTGACCAGATCCCGATCTCAAGCCGCAATTCTTTTCTGGCGATGCGGGTGAAGGTCGCAGAGACGCTCGAGGATTTTCTGAAATATTCATTGCGAAAGCCATATGCTTTCGATTTTGGCGGCGAGGTTGGCAATATCGATACGTTTATCGCCGAACAAAAGGCCCAATACGATCCCGAATATAATAAAGACGGCCGTGAGGCTTACGAAGCCGAAATTGAGAAAAATTATAAAAACGAGAAAGAATGGCAGGGCAGGATGATGTTCGATACTGACACGATCGAGTCCCTCAACCAACTTTTCCCGACGACGATGCTGATCGAGATCGAAAAATCACCGGCTTTGCCTGACTATCTGAGGGAGCGTTTTGCAACGGCGATCTGGACACGTTCGTATTTGGTCGATGACATGGCGACGCTACTAAAGGTAACGCCTGAACTGGCAAAAAACCGGCCCGATTTTGCCGAGGATCTCGCTCGCATAACGAGCGCCAAGACCCAGGCTGCGCAGGACCATGCCGTTCTCTATTTCATTCTAAAAAATCCGCTATTGACTCCATACATCGACGACGGCATGGGCAAGACGGATAACGAACAAGGCGATTTTGACTCGAACGACTGGTGGTGTGCCCCGTACGATACCGAATACGACGAGGCGACCAGCACCGAGGTTCCCAAAAAGCTGCCGCCGCGTCCCGCGTTTCTCACACCCGCACAGGTCAAAACCGCGCAGACCGAACGCAAACGCCTGACCGAAATCGGCGACGCTCCAAAATTCCTTGCCGATAAGGTGATAGATTGGGCAAAAAAATATCCCACGGACCGCCGGGTGCCTGAGGCACTTTATATCGCCGTCACTGCCAACGGCTGGACAAAATACGGATGCGGCAATAATGAGGAAAAACGTGATGCTCTCGCGGTGTACCTGAAAAGCCACTACCCCGGCAGCGAATGGACGACTAAACTAATTGCGGACGAAAAGGAGAGATAGGCGGAACTGAGGTTATGGCTGTTATTTTTCGCCTTCTATCTCCTTATATTTCTGTATCTGCAGTTTGAAAGCCTTGCAGGTCTTCGCAAGCTCGGCCTTGTCGCCCTTGTGTTCGTCGATGGTTCGCTTAATGCCATCTTTGACCTTGTTCGCAAAGATCCGTTTGGCCGCTTTTTGGGCAAAATTGTCGTCCGGGTTATTGGCCTCGGCGGTAAGCATTTTCATAACCTCATCGCATTCCGCGAGGCCCAGCACCTCGTCGGGGACAGCAGTATCAAGAGCCTTTTCGGTCAGGGTCTGGTTACTGTTCGTTTTATTACTCTTACTGGAAAATGGATTGATCGAACTACAGCCCAGAATGGTCGCCAGCAATAGAGCGGCGGCTAAAATGATCGCAAAGTTATTCTTCATAGTCCCTCAAAACATTCGGATCAATTAACGCTAATAGTACGCAGGGAGTTTAATCTTCTTGCAGATTAGCAAATTTTTCGATCAATTTCTTCTGCCCGAATCCCGGAAAGCTGACCGTGAGTTTCGTGCCGTCACCCGAACCCTCGCGGCGAAGCACCAGGCCGCGGCCGTATTTCTCATGACGAACATGCGAACCGGGAACGAGGCCCTCCGTCTTAAGTTTTGGAGCCTGATTATTTGACCTATCAGAGCTGCCCGCCCGCAAGCGGTCGAAGCCCGACACGGGTCTTCCTGATGCGCCCTTAGCGTCCTGGGCGATCGAACTCAACGTTCGGGGTTGTTCAGATTGCGGTGGCGAAATGTCCTTTTTCTTAAAAAATTCAGCGATCGCTTCGGAACTATTGTAAGTCTTTCCGGCATAGATGTTTCGCGGCTTCACGGGCGCCGTCTCGCCTCGTAAAGCGCTGACCGTCGCCTTGCTCGTCATCGCGGTCGTGCTGCGGGCGTAGGATAACCACGAAGCCCCCTGCGAAAGATCGTCGATCAGTTCGAGCGGCATTTCATTCAGGAATTGCGACGGCTCCGCCGCGATCTCTTCGCCGTAAACACGCCGCCGCATCGAATGCGTAACGTAAAGCATCTTCTCCGCCCGCGTGATTGCCACGTACGCCAAACGCCGCTCCTCTTCCAATTCCTTGGGATCGTTGAGCGATCGTGAATGCGGGAAAATGCCATCTTCCAACCCGACAAGAAACACAATTGGAAACTCCAATCCCTTGGCCGAATGCACCGTCATCAGCGTCACGTCGGCATTACGGTCGTATTTGTCCGTATCGGACGTAAGCGCGGCGTGATCGATAAAATCGCGAAGGCCATTCTCTTCCTGCTTATCATAATCGACGGCCGCGTTAACCAACTCTTCGAGATTTTCGAGCCGGGCCATTGCCTCTTCGGTATTTTCGGCTCTTAAAGCATTGGCGTAGCCCGTGTCCTCGATCGCCGCGATCACAACCTCCGAGACTGGACGATCGGATTCGTCCGATTCGCCAACCTTCCTGATTAGATTTTCGATTGTTTTCTTAAAAGCTCTAAGAGCTTCCTTTGCCCGTGGCGTCAAATTCACCGCCTGAGGAAAGTCAGGATCGGTAATGCCGGCGATCGTCATCCACAGCGACGAACTGACAGATCTTGCCCGGCTTTGCAACTCGTCAAGGCTAGTCTTGCCCAAGCCTCGCGTCGGCGTGTTTATGACCCGCAACAAGGCGATATCGTCGAAGGGATTCATGGCGAGTTTGAGATAGGCGATGACATCCTTGACCTCAGCTCGCTCATAAAATGAGAATCCGCCGACTATGTTGTACTCGATACGCATGCGACGCAACGCTTCCTCAAAAAGCCTCGATTGAGCATTTGTCCGGTAGAGTATGGCAACTCGCTCATTCAAACCGCGGCGGCGGTGCTCCTCGAGCTTCGAGGCAACAAACCGTGCCTCGCCGTCGGCATCGTACGCCTGAAAATAAAAGATTCGCTCGCCGCCCGGATTGGCCGTCCACAGTTTCTTTTTCTTTTGGTGAATATTATTTTCGATGATCGCATGTGCAACATCGAGTATCGTCTGTGTCGAGCGGTAATTCTGTTCGAGCAGGATCGCTTTTGCATTGGGAAAATGCTCTTCAAACCCAAGAATATTGCGAATATCCGCCTGCCGAAACCCGTAAATACTCTGCGCGTCATCTCCGACGACGCAGATATTTTGCTGCTTTTCTGTAAGAAAACTGATGAGGGCAAATTGCAGGGCGTTCGTGTCTTGATATTCGTCTACGAGGATATATTTATAGCGGTCGTTGTATTTTTCGCGTGTTTCCAACGATTTGCGGAGAAGTTTGACCGTCTTTATCAAAAGGTCGTCAAAATCGAGAGCGTTCGCGACATGCAGCCGCTCGTCATACATCTTAAAAACCTTCGCGATCGCAGTCTTTTTCGGATCGCCCTGCTCGGCCTTAGCGGCAAACATTTCGACATCCTCGCCCCGATTTTTTGCCGAGCTGATAGCATTGCGAACGTATCTGGGTGCAAGCTGCTTCTCGTCAAGGCCAAGGTCCTTGATGCAAGCCTTTACCACCTTTTGCGTGTCGTCGGTGTCGTAGATCGTAAACGATTTTTTATAGCCCTCGTCGAGTTTGTCGATGTCCTGACGCAATATGCGCACGCACAGGCTGTGAAACGTCGAGATCAGCGGAGCGGATTGTAGCTTTTGCCCTCTGAGCAGTTCCTCAACGCGATGACGCATCTCCCCCGCAGCCTTATTCGTAAAGGTAACGGCAAGGATGTTGTGCGGGGCAATTTGTTTTTCTGTAATTAAATAAGCGATGCGCACCGTTATCACGCGCGTCTTGCCAGAACCGGCGCCGGCGAGAATAAGAAGCGGTCCTTCGGTCGTTTTAACGGCCTCGACCTGTTGGGGATTTAGAGACGAAAATATATCCATTTAGAAAAATTGGAAATCGAAACCACAGATGGACACGGATAAACACAGATAACAAGATTTTTGATTGATGCTTTATCTGTGTTTATTTGTGTCCATCTGTGGTTTCAAATCATCATTTTATTATTGCTTGTATTTCCTTGAAATTCGCATTTTTCGCGTCCCTCATCAATTCGAACAACGCCATCTCGATCGACGACGGTACAACGCCGCTCATCTGCATCTTCGCCAAACCCGCTGCCTTATCATGCTCAAACCGCGAACAAACGCAATCCGTTAGTATGTGAACATCGAATCCACGTTCAAGCAGATCGTGGGCCGTCTGATTGACGCAAACGTGCGTTTCGAGGCCGCAAAGCACTACTTGCTTTACTCCCAATTCTTCTAGTTTAGCCACGAAAGGCTCGGCTCCGCATGAGCTAAACGCCGTCTTTTCAAATACTTCGAAATCATCGGGCAAAACGAGATGGATCTCTTCGGCGGTGTGCCCGAGTCCTTTTGGGTACTGCTCGGTGACGATTACCGGAACGTTCAAGATCTGAAAACCACGCACCACCGTTGACGCCCGCGACGCGATGAGCCCAAAATCCGGGATCGCGTTTCGAAAGCCTTCCTGGATGTCCACGACGACCAGTGCGGCTGTTTTCGTGTTTAGTATTTTCGGGTGCGCCATAAATTTGCGAAGATCACTGCGGGTCGGATTCCGTCTCAGCCTCCTTTTTCACGAGCCGAGCCGCTTTTTCCCGCATTTCCTTTTTGTAGGTCTTAATAAAAATTACGACCGCCGCTACGCACAGGATCACGATCAATACCATCATCGCGGCGATGAAATAAACTTCGGCACGTCCGGCTCCGGGCATGGTATTAGTCTAAAGCCTCAAGTCCAAAGTCCCAAGTCAGAAATCCAATCGTTCCTGTCCTTGGACTTGGGACTTGGGACTTGGGAGTTGAGACTTCCACTAGCTAGGTGCTTGATTCGGCGGAAACGATTTATGGG
>JAYVDQ010000357.1:0-2934 GCA_043749325.1 Chloracidobacterium sp.
TGGCTCATCGCCAGAAGAAGCCGTTGCCGGGCCTTCGAGCAGCGCATTTCCGTCATCGAGACAATAAAGCAGCGTGTCGTCGTAATAATCCCGCCTGCATTCAGGGCATCGTTTCATAAAATTCTACTCTGGCAGATTCGCTCGTTTCAGGATCGCCTTGAATCGCGGGTCGCCGCGGAGTTCGTCAAACTCGGGAGCGATCGCAAACAAAAAGGAGTTCTGAGCACGATCGGCAATGGTCCTTTCCATCCAGGCAAAAGCCTCTTCTTTGTCGCCAAGCGCAGCGTAAATCTGAGCGACCAGGTAGGCCCGAACATACCCATTTGCCGCCTCAGCCTTTAACTGGTTGAGGATCTCTATTGCCTCGGCCCGCTGGCCTGTTTTGATCAGAGCAATAGCCAGCGATCCCATTACCCGCTGACGATCGGCCGAAGTAGCCGCTTTGCGAAATTCGGCTATGGCTTCCTGTTCCATGCCCATATAAAAATACGTCCGGCCCAAATAAAAACGAGCGGGGAAGAAATTCGGGTCGAGTTTTAGTGTTTCGTTTTCCTGGGTGATCGCCTCATCATATCGTCGGGCATACATAAGAGTGTTACCGATCTCGGCGCTTGAGATCAACGACAACGGGTCGAGTTCCTTTGCAAGCCTTTGTTCGGCAATTGCCTCATCAAACCGCTTTTGATACACCAGAATGCCGCCGAGCCAGGCGTGGGCGGTCGCGTATTTAGGATTCAGTTCGATCGCCCGGCGAAGTTCCTTCTCACCACCGGCAAAATCGAATTCGAAAAGATTCAAATAGTAGCCATACGCGGCATGGGCCTCCGCCAGCGAATCGTCCAATTCCAGAGCCCGAAGCGCCGCCGCTTTTGACAGCGGCATACTTTCCTTCGGTGTTCCTGCCAAATAAGACGCAAACAACACATAGGTTTCAGCCAGGCCCGAATATGCGAGAGCAAAACCAGGGTCTTTTTCGATCGCTTGCTTGTAAAAGTCAACCGCCTGTTTGAGCGACTCGGCATTTCGCTTATTCCACGAAAAGCGGCCTTTCAGATATAGCTGGTATGCCTCGTTGTTGTTTGTGTACTTCTTTGTGAGGCCGGTCTCTTCACCGGAAAGCTTTAACTGCAATTTTTGCGTTATCGTCGTCGCGATCTCCCGCTGCGTCGCCAGCAATTCCGACATCTTCCGCTCATACTGCTCGCCCCACAGCAGTTTGTTGTTTCGCACATCGACCAGCTCGACGCTGATCGTCAGATTGTCGCCGATCTGCGCCAGCCGCCCCGTCATCACCGCATCGACACCCAATTCGCTTGCAATAGTCGCAACCTTGGTATCTTTGCCTTTGTACTGAATTACCGAACTCGTCGGACTGACCTTCAGATCCGGTAATTGCGAAAGCCGATAGATCAGTGACTCCGCCAAACCGTCTGACAGGTACTCCGAATTTGGGTCTCCGCTCTTATTCTGAAATGGCAATACGGCAATCGAATTGATCGGCCCGCCGCCCGAAGATTTGAAATATCGATAGCCGAAATATCCACCGACAAGAACGAGAACGGCCACGATCAAAGCTGCCAGCGGCTTTGCCGCCCTATTTGCGGAAAAGCTACGCTTTTCCGTCGCTTCACCTAAATTCCTTCGAGGCTCTGCCTCCGATCCACGAGGAAGGATCGCGGTCTGGTCAGTCGTATTGATCTGAGCACGCGTCGGAGCCTCGCCCACGGCATCGGTCGATTGTATTATCGCGGTCGCGGGTTCATCCGGCGACAAACCATAAACAAGCTCAGTTCCGTCATTCAGACAGAAACTAAGCGTGTCGTCGTAATAATCGCGTCTGCATTCAGGGCATCTTTTCATAAAATTCTATTCCGGCAGGCCGACCTTTCGCAGCAATTCCTTAAATCGCGGGTCGTCTCGCAGAAAAGTAAATGGTAATCGAATTTTGAGTTCTTCCATCTGTGGTTCGCGTTGATCATACGCTTTGTTCAGGTAGTCAAACGCTTTATCTTTGTCCTGGAGACGGGCATAGTCGATGGCAATTCGATAGGCCGGCAGATAAGCATTTTTATCTTTCTCTAGTATTGATCTCTGACTGTCCAGTTGAATGTCTATTTGTTTTTGCACAAAACCCTTATAACCGGTTTTTTCAAAAGCTAGTTGGAGGTTTTTAATGTTTTCGGGACTAACGCCAAAGAGCTTGAGCTGGATAAGGCGTTGCTCAATGGCTTCCGAATACATACCCTTTGCTTCATAAGCAGTGGCTAGGTTATTGCGAGGAGCTTGAGCGTCAGGAAACAACTCGACGGTTTTCTTATACTGGGCAAGTGCTTCGTCTGGCTTGCCTCCAGAATCAAATACTCTGCCCTGATTGTTATTTATGACCATCGACAACGGGTCGAGTTCCAGAGCTTTATTCATCTCCGATAGTGCTTGATCGTTATTTCCCGAATACATATAGACCTCTGACAGCCATTGATATGCAGACGGATACTTTGGGTCGAGTTCGATCGCTCTCTTTAGTTCTCTCTCGGCTCCCTTAAAATCATAATCATAGTTGGTTAAAATCTGACCAAGCGAAGCATGTGCTTCCGCCAGATTCGGATCAAGTTCGAGAGCTTTTTGTGCCGACTGCTTTGCCAGCGGCATATATTCACTTGGCCTGAAATTGCCGTAATACGGCATCAAAGCTAATGTGTCGGCGAGTCCCGTGTAGGCGAGTGCGTAATTGGGATCAGCGGCAATTGCTTGCTGGAAATACTCTCTGGCTTTTTGAAAGTCCTCAGTAGTTCTTTTGTTCCAATGAAAACGCCCTTTTAAGTAAAGTTGCTGTGCCTCGGAACTGGTCGTGTTGGTCTTGCTTACTCGCTCCTGTTCGGTCGTCGTTAATTTCAAACGAAGTTTATCCGAAACAGTTTTAGCGATCTCGCTCTG
>JAYVDQ010000358.1:0-6848 GCA_043749325.1 Chloracidobacterium sp.
GATGAGCAAGTGAGACTTGTGGCAGTGGTTGCTCACGCGCGGGCTTCCGCATTTTGTACGAGGAATTCCCTCTATGCCGGGACTATGCCGATGGTGCCGTCAATTTTCTTTATGCCACATTGATGCCGCAAAAAAGCGGTCCGGCGAACGGCAAACATGGTTCGGTTGGGACGCTCTTTTTGCAGCAGTTTTTGAGGACACCTGCTGTCTGGGACTACCACTTCAAATCCTTTTTCAGATCTTTTATATTTGCGGGTTTCGCGAAGATCGAATCGGGGATCGGTTTGTTGAAATCGAGCGTTTCGTAATTGATACGTGACGATGGTTTGCCGCCGACAACGCGATCGATGATGAATGGAGATTTGACGCCGCCGATGTCTAGGAACTGGGCATAGCGGTCTTCTTCCGTAACGTCCTCGCCGTCCGAGCTTTTGCTTTTGTAGATCGCTTTTTGCGGCAGGCCGTCATCGGTGGCGAATTCGAATTCGACGGTAAAGCCGTCCTTGTAGGTCAATTTCAGGACATCGTTTCTCTTGCCGAGCGTCGCCGGGCGCATGCCGATGTATGTAAGGTCGGCGTCGCCTTTCCAGTATCCACGCAGAAGATTATCGAGGCTGGTTTTTATTCCCTGCTTAAAATTAGCGACCTGTCCGGCGTTCTGGACCTTTATCAGGTCTTGCTCACCGTCGTAGACCCAGCCGGTTTCGCCAGTGTTGACCTGGACGGTCTTCGAGCCGCCGCCTTTGAATTCAGTCCGCTCTTTGTCGGGGAAAACGAGCACATCGGTAAAGGTCTGAAACGAGACGACCGCACCTTCCTTGATCGCACTAAATTTGCCGCGTCCGATCTGGGTTTTGATCTGTAGATAGCTGTTGCCGCCGAGGGATCTGACAGCTTTTTGGAGAACCTCCTCAGCCTTTCCGGGTTCGGCCTTAGGCGGAGGAACCGGGGCCGTGTTGTCCGTAGGTAATCTCCAGCCACCGTTCCAACTGTAGAAATATTGAAGCTCCTTGGCGACCGTTACGGGTTTGCCGTCTTTCTTCTCAGGCTCAAATTTGATCTTTTTCGCGGCGGCAATCGCTTTCTCGGTCACACCCGAGGGAAGACTTTGAACCGGCGTGATCTCGCCGATCTCTCCAAAATCAAGAAACTGGACACGCAGTATGACGGTTCCCTGGACATCCAAGGTCGAGTGATTTTGGGGGAGTTCGGGTTTAGGCTGCTCGAGTATCTTTAGGCGCGAGTCCTGGGCGAATCCCATTACGCCCAAGGACAAAATAAATGAGAGAGTAAGGCAAAATTTCTTCATCGAAACTGGTTTCCAAAAAGGCTTTGGCGAAATATCACCAAAGCCTTAGATGCGAGAAGTTTTGCGAGAGTCTAGTTGAGACTAAAAACCTCGCCCGGCTTGACGGTGATCTCACCATCGGCGACATCGACGATGAATTTCGTCGACACTTTCCATTCGTTTGTGATCGGCAGCTTGACCTTTTGGTCGATGTGACGTTTTAGAAATCGGGCACCGTAGGCGGGGCTGAATCCTTTTTCGGTAAGCAGGTCGAGTGCAATGTCGGTGATCTCGACTACCTTGCCCTGACGTTCCATATTTCGCTGGATCTTGGCCAGATAGAGCTTGGCGATCTCCCGAACCTCTTCCTTGGTCAGGGGCGAAAAGATAATGATCTCGTCGATGCGGTTGCGAAACTCCGGCGAAAACCGGGTCTCGGCCGCTTTCATCACGTCGCCCTTGATCTGCTTGACGCTGCCCAGAGCTTGCTGGCCGAAACCGAGCGGCGATTCGTATTTCTTAAAGTTTTCCGAGCCAAGATTCGACGTCATAATGACGATCGCATCCGAAAGGTAAGCTTTCTTGCCACGCCCGTCCGTGATCCAACCTTCGTCGAATGCCTGAAGGAAGATGTTCATCAGATACGGGGATGCTTTTTCAACCTCGTCGAGCAACAGCACGGTATATGGATTATCCCGAAGCTGCTCTGTCAACAGGCCGCCGCGTTCCGAACCGACAATGCCGCGCGGCATGCCGATCAGCTTTTCGATGCCGATCGTTCCGTCACCGTATTCGCTCATGTCGATGCGGACCATTTTGCTCTCGTCGCCAAACATAAATTCGGCCACGCCCTTGGCAAGCTCCGTCTTTCCGACACCTGTGGGACCGAGGAAGAGCAAGACGCCGTCCGGCGCATAGTGATTTTCCTTGAGCGGGCCCTTGTTCAAACGCAATCGTTCGGCGACCGCACGCACCGCGTCTTTTTGGCCGATGACCCGAAGCCCAAGATCTGCCTCCATCGCGGAAAATCGGTCTGAAGTGTCGCGATAGATCATATCTTTTGGAATACGCGATTCCTGAGAAATGACATCGATGATGTGTTCGGGGCGAACGATCAGCTCGGTCGGCTCGCTTATCTCGACCTTGACCGAAGCGGTGTCGAGCCAGCCGATGGCCTTGTCCGGCAGGTGGAGATTGCGACTGTATTTCGGCGACATCTCGAGAGCGGTCTTAATAGCCTCGTCCGAGATGGTGACCGAATAATTTTTCTCTAATCGAGGCCGCAGACCGAAAAGGATGGCCTTTGTCTCGTCGATTGTCGGCTCGTCCACTTTTACAAGACGAAAGCGTCTTGCAAGGGCCTCGTCCTCGCCGATATATTCCTTGTATTCGGTGATCGTCGTCGCTCCGATGATACGCAGCTCACCACGAGCCAGCGCCGATTTGAACATATTCGCGGCATCCGATGTTGTCCCCAACGCCGCTCCCGCACCGATGATCGTATGGGCTTCGTCGATAAAGAGAATAAGGTTGTCCTTTTCCTTGACCTCATCGATGATGCCTTTTATACGCTCTTCGAACATGCCGCGAAGCATCGTCCCTGCAACCAGGCCGCCCATCTGCAATTGCACAATGTGAGAATCACGCAAACGCGCGGGAACCTTTTCCGGCTCTAATTCGATCATCCTCGCAAGTCCCTCGACAACCGCCGTCTTACCGACACCCGGTTCACCGACAAGCATCGGTGAATTTGAACGCTCGCGATGAGCAAGGATCTCGATCATCTGACGGATCTCTTTTTCGCGGCCGATCGTCGGCGGGATCTTGTCCTGCCGTGCCAGTTTATTTAGCGAAACGCCAAAATGACGCAGGAACGACGGCAGTTCATATTTTTGCCTTACGCGTTCCTCTTCCTTTTCACGCTTGCGGATGCGAGTTCGCGCGCTCTGTGCGACCTCGTCGGACGGCACTCCCAGATTTTGCAACACGTCGTTAAGGACGCTTCGTTCGTCGTTTGAAAAGACGTAAAAAATATCGGCGGCGTCGATCACGCGTCGGCCTTGCGAACGTGCCCGATCCATCGCCCGTTTGAAAAGCTCTGTTGTCTCCGGTGCAATGCGATAGCCTTTGCCGCTATGCTGGCGGCCATTTTCCATCCGTTTTTCGATCAGCAATTTTACCGAACGCGGATCGACGGCCAGATCACGCATTGTTGACGTAAACAGATCGTCTTCCTCAAAAGCGATCGCGTGCAGAATATGCTCGATCGAAACATAATTCTGATCGCGCTTTTTGGATTCGCCCAACGCGGTTTCCAGAATACGCTGCCCACTTTCGCTAAATTTATCTTTGTATGCGTCTATATCTGCCATAAATTCCTTGTCAAAACCCGATCTTTTGATGCAGTAACGCCGATTGGAAACTGCTCAGAGATTATTTTAACACTTTGACTTAGAAAGTCCCTACAAATTGAGACGGGTCGTGGTGGGTCAGTTTGAATTTCGTATTCTTGTCTTACTTTGCGTTCTTCGCGAACTTTGCGTGAAATTCCAATATAACTGAGGAAAGTTCACGCAAAGCACGCAAAGAACGCAAAGAAAAACCAAGTAAACCGGAAAAAGTTTTCAAACTGACCCAATACCGACGAACCCACTGGAGCTATTTAACGTAAAAGTTGCCCCATCCGTCTTTGAGCTTTCCATTTACAGGCAATAAGCAGTAACCTATGGACGAGTCAACACAATCTCCGCTAAGTGATATAGTTCGATACCACGTGCCTCTGCCGCTCCTCTGATAAGCGGGCCTTGTATCGCTAAAGGTCATAGTATAGTCTTCATTGAAGGTCACAGTGATACCCTTAGCGTTGCCAGTGCCGTTCCATGTACCCAGAAAAATACTATCCTGACCTGTCTTGGGCGGTTCGATCTGGATCGAAAAATGTATCGGTTTCTCAGATGGCTTCAAGAGTGCTGCATAGATATCGCTCGAGCCTTCAGCGAAACCCGATTTCGTAACGGTTGCCCGCACGGAAGTTTTACCTTTTATCGAGCCGCTTGAAAGTGTGAATTCTGCATACCCATTGGAATCCGTTACCGAATTTCCGTGTCCGTCAAGTGCGACTGACGCGCCAGATATCGGCTTGCCATCGGACTTGTTTGTAACCTTTATCATCAAGGTCGTTTGGGCGACCTCGGCCCCGATCTTCTTAAGCGTTATTTGAACATCTGCCAAAGAAAAAGAAGGAGAAGATACGTCAATTCTCCTCGGCAGCTTGAAGATTTTTCTCTGTGTCTCGTAACCATCGGCTGAGACTCGCAACAAACAGTCTTTCTCAAAGGGTCGTAGGCTGCAAAAGAGGTCAGCCGTGCCATCTGCTCCCGTCACCTCAGAGGCTGCGGCATCGTCGGAAACCCGGGCTCCTTTAAGGAGCTCTGTAGTCCCATCCGTCCTGGTTCCGCTAACAACTACCGTGACCCGATAGTGCTTTAAGTCTATTTCATGCAATGTAATAGCCGCATGAGGCATAAGCGTGTTTCCCGTTTCGACCACTGGAACTTTGAACTGATGAGGTTTAGAAAAATAGCCATCCGCCGACACCGTTAAAAAGCAGGTTCTATCTCTACTTGAGCCCTCGCCCTCCAGGGCGCAATCAAGTTGGGCCATTCCATCGGGCCCGGTTATCGCCGACACACCGTTATCGTCCGAAACCTGCGCTCCCTTTAGCGGCTCTGTACTAGTTGCTTGCCGACCTTCGACAAAGACCCAAACCGGCGATCTGTTGGCAACCCGGCGCTTGACCTCGACAGTTCTATCGTAGCCCGACTGCCTGGCAAGAGAAACAAGCTCATACTCGTTTATAACTTCCCTCTTCGAATAATAGTTGTCGTGGTGTACATGCAAATCGTATGCGGTCGCTGTTCCGGTCTCTATTGAAACCTCTCCATTCGCGGCCGTCGTCTTGCTTACTGGGACAATGGGATCTGAATGGCCGGTCAAAATTACCGACACATTCGGAACCGGCTTCTTCGTTTCACTGTCGAGCACAGTGACCCGAACGGCTTTGGCTATTTGGTTTATTTGATTTCGCTTGCCGGCAATCGGATGCAGCACGAAACCGGCGGAAACCTGACCGCTCACAGGAACGATCAGATCTTCATCCATCTCCTCATATCCCGCCTTCGTGATCGTGACATAGCACTGTTGATTGGCGTCGATCCGTAAGAGAAAGACCCCTTGTGCATTCGTCGATCCGCTTGCGATCGCTTTATCCGGATCGTCACAGTGGACTTCTATTTTGGCACCACTGACAGGTACCCCTTGGCCGTTGACGACTGTTATCCGTTGACTCTGAGCAAAAACGTCGACAGTAAAGCAAAGAGTCCCGAGAAAAAACGAGACTACCAGTTTGATAAACCTAACCCTCATATCGAAGATCCTCCTAAGACAAAATGTAAGATGTGGGGAAAATAAAACAGTTTGGTTACATAGTCTCAAAATCAATATCATCTCAATGCCGATTCCAAGCAATGCGACGGACCCAAAGCCACCCCTGACGCTGAGTCCTTGCGCAGTTCAATTACGTAAAGTCTTTATCATCATCGTGATATTGCCAAAATGGACTATTAATCACTTCGTTTTCAAATAAATATGCCACATGCTAGACAACTCGGTTAAAAGACGTCCGTTTCTAGAAGTCTTTCCATTAGCCGCTCCCTTGGTTTGTCCTTTTCTCCACTCAATACTAAGCTCCTGATTGCATGGCTCTGTATATCCTAGACCATCACAGCTCATAAATATCTTGATGAGCACATTTCCGTAGGGGTTTGGATGAGCCGAAATAGTTCCGGTCAATGGAATCGTCTTTGGGCCCGGGCAGCAGTCCCAATAAGACGTGCCCGTGATAGAGTTGCCGGACACATTCAGTTTCCAAGTTGATTTATGTCGTAGATCTGACGGTCTTCCGCCAGACGTGACTTGGTAAGTACCGCTCTTAATAAATTCCGAACTGGCGGAGTCGGTCATAGTTGGTTCTATCTGGATCGAATAATATCTTGGCTCTTCACTCGGCCTCAGAAGATCTATTCCTATATCGCTCCATTTTTCTTTGAAGTCCGATTTCGAAATCATCGCCCTCAGATACGTCTCGCCCTTAATAAACTCGTTCGAAATAGTAAATCGAGCATATCCGTCAGAGTCGGTTTTCGCGGTTCCCTGTCCGTCAATCGAAACGGATGCACCCTCGACAGGTTTATCGTCTGTTCTACTTGTTACCTCAATTACCAGATTAACTCCGGTAATTTCCCGCTTTTTCTCGTTCAAAATAAAAGTTATCTCGTTGGCGAAAATTGTCCCTGAAAACTGGCGGATCGAAGCCGACCGGCTCTCGGATTCGTAACCATTTGCCGTTGCAACAACATTGACAAAATCTCCTATTGTTCCCGCCAGGATGGCTGTCACCTTCCCATCGGAGTCGGTGGTCACCTCGTCGCTTCCTTCTACCTTTACCCTTGCATTCTTAAGGTTGACGATCGTGCCGTCGAGGCGTTTGCCTTTCACTGTG
>JAYVDQ010000359.1:0-3732 GCA_043749325.1 Chloracidobacterium sp.
AAAATGTTTCCGAAGGAATACAAGAACGAAGTTTTTGCCGCCGAACACGGCTCCTGGAACCGGGCCAAGCGGACGGGCTACAAGGTCATCCGCGTACCGCAAAAGAATGGTGTGCCGACCGGCGAGTACGAAGATTTTATGACCGGATTTGTGACGCCGCAGGGAGATGTTTGGGGGCGTCCGGTCGGGGTTACTGTTGCCAAAGACGGGTCACTGTTTGTGACCGATGACGGGTCGAATACGATCTGGCGAATCAGTTATATCGGCAAATAAAAAGGAGAATGGACGTGGAGGTTAGCACCGCGCAAATACGGACAAACGAAAAGGAAATGCGGATAACCGGAGTTAAAACTCTGGATATTCGTTTTCCGACTTCACGGTTCCTCGACGGCTCGGATGCGATGAACCCCGATCCGGATTATTCCGCGGCGTATGTCATTCTCAGCACGGATTCCGGTACAGAAGGCCACGGCCTGACGTTTACTATAGGCCGAGGAAATGACGTCTGTCTTTCGGTGATCGAATCCCTTGCGTCGCTCCTCGTCGGCAGATCGCTTGATTCGCTGACCGCGGATATGGGAGCGTTCTGGTATTTGATGACCGGAGACAGCCAGCTTAGATGGCTGGGGCCTGAAAAGGGTGTCGTGCATCTCGCAGCTGCTGCGGTCATAAACGCGGTATGGGACCTTTACGCAAAGGTTGAAGGAAAACCACTCTGGAAATTGCTCTCGGATATGACGCCCTCGCGACTTGTCGCTGCGGTTCCGTTTCGATACATAACAGATGCGATCACGGAAGATGAGGCGGTCATTATGCTGAGCAAACTGCAAGATTCGAGGCCGCAGCGGGTGGCTGAAATACTCGCGAACGGCTACCCGGCTTATACAACATCGGCCGGATGGCTGGGTTACTCGGATGACAAGATCAGGTCTCTTGTTCGCCAAGCCATTGCCGACGGCTGGACGCATTTCAAAATGAAGGTTGGCCGCGATCTTGACGAGGATTTGCGGCGTGCCGCACTGATCCGCGACGAGATCGGTTCCGACCGGACTTTGATGATGGATGCGAATCAGGTTTGGGATGTCCCGCAAGCGATCGCATGTATGAGAGAGCTTTCGCGTTTCAACCCGCTTTGGATAGAGGAACCGACCAGTCCGGACGACATTCTCGGCCATGCGGCGATACGAAAGGCGGTCGCACCGGTCGGTGTAGCGACAGGTGAGCATTGCCATAATCGGGTGATGTTCAAGCAATTAATGCAGGCAAGCGCAATCGATTTTTGCCAGATCGACAGTTGCCGTCTCGCGGGTGTCAATGAGGTCATAGCGGTGCTCTTATTGGCAGCGAAATTTGGCATTCCGGTTTGTCCTCACGCGGGTGGCGTAGGGCTTTGCGAATATGTGCAGCATCTGTCGATCTTTGACTATATCGCGGTCAGCGGTTCGCTGGAAGGGCGACGGATCGAATATGTGGATCATCTTCACGAACATTTTATTGACCCCGTAGTAATGAGCAGGGATCGGTATATGCCGCCGCAGGCGCCGGGATACAGTATAACGATGAAACCCGAATCACTTGATTTTTACGCATTTCCAAATGGAGGAGCGTGGATAAATGAATAACGGACTGCACATTGCCCTCGTCAGCGGGCCAGCTTACGATCCGCTTTACGAAAGTTTGGCGGTTTTTACGGCTGAGACCGGCGTTAAGGTGAATGTGGACTTTAGTGGTGACCATCCGGCGCTCAATCATCACCTCGCGGGACTTGGGCATGTACCGTATGATCTTGTTTCAACTCACACAAAATACGCACCTTCGCAATTGAATTTTTTGGCTCCGCTCGAAGGTGTCATCTCGCAAGAAATACTTTCGGATTTTATGCCTCTGCTGCTCGAACTCGCCCATGTCAATGGTTCGCTCTACGGTATTCCACGCAATATTGACGTTCGGCTCCTGCACTACAGAAAAGACCTGATCGGGACGCCGCCCGCCACTTGGGACGAATTATTCGAATTGGCCCGTGATCTCAACTCGCCTCCCGGACTGTATGGCTTTGTATTTCCGGGCTGTGAGTCGGGGCTTTTCGGCACATTCTACGAGCTTGCGGAGATGGCCGGAGCCAGGCTTTTTCCGCCGGATCTCGTTCCTGATATTGAGAATAATGCCGGAAGCTGGGCGCTCGGAATATTACGAAAATTCTATGCCGAAGGGATCGTTCCGCCGGAATTCACGTACTGGCACTATGAGGAAGTACATGAATGTTTCCGCAATGGCAAAGCGGCAATGGCTTGCGATTGGCCGGGGTATTACAGTTTGTACCGCGATCCGGCGATCTCGGCGGTACACGACCGCTTTGGACTTACCAGATATCCGGTCGGGCCATCAGGGAAATCACTGTCCTACGGCGGCGGACATACTTTTGCATTGACCCAACAGGGCATAAACGACCAGAATGCATGTGAGCTATTAATATTTTTGACCGATTTTGAGAGGCAGCTTTCCGAGGCTCGTAACGGATGCACACCCGTCCGCCGTACCGTAATGCAGAAAATGCAGAGCGAGGCGGACGAGGCGAACCGTGAGCGGCTCGCGATGCTCGACAACGTAATTGAGGAACATATTCTCATACCACCAAAATTTGCTCTCTATCCTGAGGTTGAAGAAGTCCTGTGGCGTACGGTGCGGCGTGCAATCGTCGGACAGATGACCGTGGATGGAGCCTTAAGTCACATGAGAATACAGATCGAACAGATTGTGGGCAAGGGTGAGGGGGTCACTGCTTCGTCAAACGGCCGGAAGCCATTGTCTCTGCAAGAGAGTCGGGTTTAGTGATCCGGCAAAAATGACAAAGAATGCAATTTAGCCACGTCGAACTCTCAAATTATCGGACGGGAAAGGCCTTTTCGGCCTTTCTATTAATATTTGCCGTTATCTCGCTCAATGTGCCGCTACGGGCCCAAGCCGGACAATTCCCCAAAAAAGACATTTACCATGGCGGTTGGACGGACCTCAATAAAAATGGGCGAAAGGATGTTTATGAAGATTCCAAGGCGAACATCGGGGCCCGTGTCGAGAACCTGCTTTCTCAGATGAATCTCGATGAAAAAACTTGCCAGACCGCAACGCTTTACGGCTTTAACCGCGTTTTAACCGACGAACTGCCGACGCCGGAATGGAAAACGCGAATTTGGAAAGACGGCATGGCGAATATCGACGAACACCTCAACGGCGTCTCAAAGGGTTCGACCAGCGTTTATGCCCGCGATATAAAAAAACACGTCTGGGCGATGAACGAAACGCAGCGGTTCTTTATCGAGGAAACGCGGCTTGGTATCCCGGTGGATTTCACCAATGAGGGGCTGCGCGGGGTCGCTTTTACAACCGCAACAAGTTTTCCTTCCGAACTCAATATGGGCGGCACCTGGGATAAAGAACTCGTCGGTGAGATGGGTCGAATTACCGCGGTCGAAGCGAGGGCGCTTGGTTATACCAATGTTTACGCTCCGACATTGGACGTGCCGCGAGACCCGCGTTGGGGACGCGTCGAGGACACCTATGGCGAGGACCCGTATCTGGTCTCGCGGATGGGCGTGGCGATGGCGAAGGCGATGCAGAAAGACTATACGGTAGCGTCAACCGCCAAGCATTTTGCCGTTCACAGCTATAACAAAGGCGGCCGCGAGGGTGGGGCCCGTACAGACCCCCAGACGTCGCCTCGCGAGGTCGAGAATA
>JAYVDQ010000360.1:0-2521 GCA_043749325.1 Chloracidobacterium sp.
GTTCCTCCCATTTAAGACCATTCTCTTCTTGAAGACTTTAACCTTTCTCCTTTATTCTTGTCACAGTGAATAAAGGAAAGCTAATTGCTCATTATCGGATCGTGAAAAAGATCGGCGCCGGCGGTATGGGCGAGGTGTATCTTGCTGAGGATACCAGGCTCGACCGAAAGGTCGCGATCAAATTTCTCAATGAAGAGTTTAGCCAAGATTCCGAGGAGCTAAAGCGTTTCATACAGGAAGCTAAAGCTGCGTCTGCTCTCAATCATCCGCATATCCTGACCGTCTATGAGATCGGCGAAGTCGATGGGAAAAACTACATCTCGACCGAGTTGATCGAGGGTAAAACCCTCCGCGAATACCTTTATGCCAAGAAAGCTCTCGAACTCAGCAATATATTGACGATCACCGTCCAGGTCTGCGAGGCCCTCGCCGCCGCCCATCAGGCCGGCATTATCCACCGCGATATCAAGCCCGAGAACATAATGATCCGCAAGGACGGTTACGCCAAGGTGCTCGATTTCGGACTCGCGAAATTGTCAGAACCGGACGCGGTAGGACCGGAGGCCTCAACCCGCCCGTTGTTCAAAACCGCACCGGGCACGGTGATGGGCACCGCATCCTATATGTCACCGGAACAGGCTCGCGGAAAGGCTGTCGACCACCGGACCGACATATTCAGTATCGGCGTCGTTTTGTACGAACTCGTGACGCGCCGCCAGCCGTTCATCGGCGAGACGAGCCATCATACGATGGTGGCGATACTTGAAAAAGAGCCGCCGCCGATGTCTGACGCCAGCGTCTCTGTTCCTGTTGAGCTAGAAAGAATCACGTTTCGTGCTCTCGACAAAAAGGCCGACAAACGCTATCAAAAGATCACGGAGCTGATCAACGATCTCAAAAACTTACGCAAGCGTCTCGAGTTTGCAGCCGAGATCGAACGGGCATCCGCTCCGGACAAAGCAGAAGCGACGACTCAAACATATAACGTCGATACGGCCTCATACCTCGAGCCCGGAAATACGATCGCCGTACTGCCTTTTGTTAATATGAGCCGGAATGAGGACGGTGATTATTTTTCGGACGGTCTGGCCGAAGAATTGCTTAATGTATTGTCAAAGATCCGTGGTCTGCGGGTGGCCGCCCGAACATCGGCATTTTCGTTCAAAGGAAAACAAACGACGATCTCCGAGATCGGGCAGGCGTTAAATGTCGCGTCCGTGCTTGAGGGCAGCATCCGAATGGCCGGCAATCGCGTCCGCATCTCCGTTCAGCTCGTCAAGGTCCAGGACGGCTATCAGCTCTGGTCGGAGACATACGACCGGACGATGGACGACATTTTTGCCGTCCAGGACGACATTGCCCGATCTGTGGTAGAGGAACTGCGGATGCGACTCCTCGGCGAATCGATCGGCCCCAACGCCAGCGAGCGGGTCCGGTCCGAGGTGGCCGAGGCCGCTCGCGGACGCGCCCATAACCCTGAAGCACAACGCCTCATGCTGCTGGGCCGCTACTTTCTCGACCGGATGACGCGCGAGGACACCGCTAATGGTATCGTATATTTTCGCGAAGCCCTCGATCTCGATCCCGGCTTCGCACTCTGCTGGGCCGAACTCGGTCGTGCCTATTCGATCGAAGCCGGTCGCGCATGGAAGCCGGTCGAGGAGGGCTTTGATCTTGCCCGCGATGCGGCCACGCGGTCGCTGGATCTAGAACCTGAGCTTGCCGAGGGCCACGCTCTGCTCGGGAGGATTCAAGCGACCTACGACCTGGATCTGTCATCAGCCGAGGTTTCTTACCGGCGGGCACTGGACCTGGCTCCCGGAAGCTCGGATGTTCTTGACGGGGCCGGCGTCCTCTATTACAAGCTGGGCCGGCTCGATGAGGCCCTGGAGCTTGGCCGACGCATCCTTGTTCAGGACCCGCTCAGCGCCGGCTTTTGGCACAATCTCGGTTTAACCGCCCACGCCGCCGGTCTCCTCGCAGAATCTGAGCGAGCGTTTCGGCGGGCAATAGAGATTGCTCCGCAGCGGTTTGTATCCGCCGCGCTGCTGGCTCTTGTGATGATGGATCAGGGGCGTTCAGACGAAGCTTTAGAACAGGCCATTCGTGAACCGGACGAGTTTTGGCGGCTCTGGGCACAGGCCATCATTCACCATTCGGCGGGACACCAGGCAGAATCTGAGCAGGGACTACAGAAACTGCTCGAGCAGCACGCGGCTAATAATGATTATCAGATCGCTGAAGTTTATTCGATGCGTGTAGAGATAGATAACGCGTTCGAGTGGCTCGAACGCGCAATTGTGGATCGTGACGCGGGCATCACTCATGGAAAAGTCAACCCGCGTTTTCGTCCTCTTCACGGCGATCCGCGATGGGCGGTTATTTTGAAAAAGATCGGTTTCGAGTAATTACCTAGCCTCTCGTACCAGGATCCTGCAAAGCCTCGGTGCCCGGATCCTGAATTGCCTCAGTGCCCGGATCTTGCTGAAACGAAAACTCTGTGCCCGGATCCTGCAAAGCC
>JAYVDQ010000361.1:0-4752 GCA_043749325.1 Chloracidobacterium sp.
TAAGACGTCCGAGGATAAGTTCAAAGAGGTCCAGGAAGCCTACGACGTTCTTTCGGACGAGAAAAAGCGTAAGGTTTTTGACCGCTTTGGGTATTACGCTGACAATTTGGACGCGGATTCACCGTTTAGTTCGGGAGCCGCGAGCGGCGGGCCGGCGGGTGGCGGATTTGATTTTTCGGGTTTTGATTTCTCGCAGACGCCAGGACAATCAGGCGGCAGCGGATCGAGTTTTCGCGATATTTTTTCGGATCTGTTTGGCGGCGGTGGTGGTGGAGCACGGATGGAACCGGAGGCTCCGAAGCCGATGCCCAAGAAGGGCCGCGATATCGAGATACCGCTGGCTCTGAGTTTTGAAGAAGCATTTACTGGCCTGACGACTAATATTACCGTCAATCGCAGCGAGCAATGTTCGCGTTGCCAGGGTGCGGGCGACACGGGTGGAGCGGTCGTTACATGCCCGACTTGCAAGGGTTCGGGACAGGTAATGCGGACCGGCGGGCGTCTGCAATTTTCACAGACGTGCTCAGATTGCGAAGGCACCGGCCGCCGCCGCCAGCCGTGCAGCTTATGCAACGGCAAAGGGGTGACGCCAAAGACCGAGCAGGTCAAGATCAAGATACCGGCCGGCGTCGATACGGGTTCCCGAGTGCGCATCGCGAAAAAAGGACACGGCGGACGGCTTGGCGCGGAGCCTGGTGATCTGTTTATTTTGACTAATGTCGGCAAGCATCCGTTTCTTACCCGCAAGGGCGACAACGTTTATATAACTGTTCCGATCACGGTGCCGGAGGCGGCGCTTGGGACAAAGATCGAGGTGCCGACGGTCGAGGGCAAGGCCCAGCTAAAGATACCGTCGGGAACCGAATCCGGCCAAAAGTTTCGCCTTCGCGAACGCGGGTTTCCAAGTTTGAGAAATCCCAGCCTGCGGGGGGATCAGTTTATTGAAGTAAGGATCTCGATGCCGCGAGTAATTTCAGAGGAGACGAAAGGCGTGCTGAGGGAATTTGAAAAGCTGAACCCGGAGAATCCGAGGAAAGTTATGGGTCTGGAATAACGTTCAGAGTTCAAACTTCAGTTTGCTTCTCGTTATCAGGAGAGCAAGCTAAATCTTGAACTCTAAACAAAGAAGATGAAAAAACGAGTAAAAACCTACACGATCAGTGCGGTGGCGGAGCTTTACGATATCCATCCACAGACGCTGCGTCTGTACGAACGCGAGGGGCTGCTTGAGCCCTCACGGTCTATTGGTAATACTCGCCTTTATGAAGACTCCGATCTCGAACGGCTCGAGGTGATATTGTCACTTACGCGGGAGCTTGGCGTCAATCTCGCCGGCGTCGAAATTATCTTGAATATGCGTGCCAAAATGAGCCAGATGCAGCGGGAATTTGAGCAATTTTTCGATTATCTCAAGACTCACGCCAGCGAATTTTCACGCCAGAGCGAAGCATTTTCATCTAGTGAGGCTCTCATCCCGATCTCGCGATTTCGCCTTACACGTGTCCGCCACGAGCACACCGACGAAGGCTAAACCTTTGACCGGCACTCACATTTTACATTCCTGCCCTCTATTACATAGTTGATCTTTTCGGACGGCTTTCCTTTTGCTTTCCCGATGATTTTGGGATACGATTCATAAATTCAAAAGATAGATTAGTTAGGAGAATCCAATGTTTGGAAGAATCTTGTACCCTCTTTGTGCGTTTACCCTATTGCTATTTGCTTTGACCTTGTCGGCGGTGGCTCAGGATCTCGATGACGTTACGATAACCGGTCGGCTCGCCGACTCTAACGGCCTCGCGATTGTTGGTGCGAGCGTTACGGCGACTTGGGTCGAAACGGGCGAGGCCCGTACCGTAGTCACAGACGACGAGGGCCGATATAAGATTGTCAAGCTAAAGCCCGGCACCTATAGGATCAAGGCGGCGGCAAGCGGATTCGGAGCCCAGGAGACACCCGGTATCGCAACTGTCTCGGCACAAAACGTGCAAAAAGATTTCAAACTCAAGCCGGCCGACCTCAAGGCCGAGACGACCGTGACCGTCACTGACGATGACGGCCCGCCCGTCGATACGACGCGAACGACCGTGGGCGGCACCATAACTCAGCGTGAGATTCAGGAAATACCCAACAACACTCGTAACGCTCTCGATCTGGTCTTGACGCTCGGCGGAACCTCGGAGGAGCAATTATCCACTCACGGATTGGCCGAGGACAGGGGCCAGACACCGTCGGGGGCGCCGCTTGAGCAGGGTAATTTTTCGATATCTGGTGGAACCGCATATTCAAACAATATTACGATCGACGGCCTCGATAACAACGACGACCGGTCCTCGCGCGATAGATTTCAGCCCTCGCTTGAATCTATTGCCGAGGTTCAGGTGATCGCTAATCAGTTTTCAGCCGAATACGGACGGGCCTCCGGTGGCCGTATTAACATCAGGACGAGTTCGGGTGGAAATAGACTTCGCGGCCGCGCGTTCGGGTTTTTCCGCGATGAGAGCCTGAACGCCAATTCGTGGTACAACAACAGCCGCAATATTCGCCGACCACCGCTACAGGAGATAAATCCGGGCTTTACGCTGAGCGGGCCGTTGGTTATACCTTTCTTATACGATGGTCACCACAAAACATTCTTTGCGGTTGCGTATGAAAACGATAAATTTGCGGATACGACCCTGATCGACGCATATCTCCCTGTCATACCCAATCCGAAGTACTCGCTCCCGGCTCCGACAGGCACTGTCCAATTTTGCGACGCTACGGGGTCGCCCGCTCCGCCCTGCGCGGTTAATGTTGGGGCGGTTTCGGCTTATAACAAGGTGTATGCTACGCCTAATCTCAGTAACGTCCTGACGGCCAGGATCGACACCAAACTTTTTAAGAATAATGATTTTACGTTCGGGCTTCAGTTCGGGCGAAAAAATAACAAGCGGACGAATGGCAATACCGTCACTAAGCTCGAAAATGCATTTCAGGCAAAAAACATCAATACGGACGCCTATAACTTTACCGACAATCATGTATTTGGAGCGAAAGCCGTGAATCAGATCCGCGTCCAATGGTCGCGTTATCAGCCAAGCTTTGAGGCTCCAAACCCATTCGATCCCGTAGTTATAGTTGGATATCGCGATCCTGTCAGCGCATCGACCAAGAGCCTTGTTATGGGCAATTCCACCGTCAGCTCAGGGAACAACTTTCCCGACACGCGCACCGAAACCCGGTGGCAATTTCAGGACTCCCTGACTTATTTGAACGGGAACCACACTTTTAAGACGGGTTTTGATATCCAGAACGTCGATTCCAAAGTGACCGGTTTGGGCGATGCGACCGGGACGTTTAATTTCGGAAATGTTGATGCTTTTTCAAAAAATACGATCAGCCGCTACCGTCAGAATTTCGGAACCGCTCAAGATATAAAAAATCGTTACTACGGGGTTTTCTTTAACGATCAGATGAAGGTCGGGTCTAACGTCACATTGAGCTATGGCCTAAGGTATGAAAAGGAAACGGCAGTCTCGGACAACAACAATTTTGGCCCGAGATTTGGCGTTTCGTGGGATCCTTTCAAAACGGGTAAAGGCGTAATTCGTTTTGGAGCCGGTATCTTTTATAATCGCGTGCTTCTCCGCACGGTCGGGGATTCGATCCAAAACAGCGGCGGAACACTGGTTGGATTTGATACGAATACGATAGGCACCGCCGCGACTGATAACCGCAGGGTTGCCATCATGGCGGCGATACAGAATACTTTCCCGAGCAGCTACGCATCTGTCGCCAGCCTAAAGGCCCTTGTCACGACGGTGTGTGCGACGGTTGTCGCTCCACTTGCTCCCTGCACGGCAAATACCGGATTTTCGGTAGGAAATCTTTCCAGTGCGGGTAACCCGCTTAGAACCGTTGATGCCAATCTCAAGATACCGGAAAGCTATCAGTTAAACGTTGGCTTTGAACGTGAGATTTTCAAAGGCTGGGTATTTGAGGCTAACTATACGTGGAACAAAACGGTCCACTTGTGGCGTGACACAAATTCAAATGTGCCACGGCTTCCCGCCGGCTTTGCCGATTGGACTGCGTGGTTAACGGCGAATACATTTGTGCTGTCGCCAACGCGCAGATACACGTTCTTTTTGGGGCCTACGAACGACACAAGTGGTACCCACGACGGTTCTCAGGCCGGAGCCACCTGCGGTGTCACGACGGCAAACTGCTTTGTTAATTTGAATACGACGAGTTCGACATCAACCGCACCGGCCGTCGCCGCTGTCGGACAGAACAACAACGCTACAGGCGCACCGATCGGCATCGCACTTGCCGCCATCGCTCAGTTTCGGCCGGATCAGACCGTTTCGGAAACATCCCGTATCGGATCGCGCGGCAACGCATTCTATCAAGGACTCATCCTTGAGCTTCGCAGCCGGTACCGAAAACTCGGAGCCGGGTTTGGTGCTTCATTCCGCGTTGCATATACCTTGTCGAAGACGATGGACGATGGCCTTAATAATACATCCAATGCTGAGGTCAATGGAGATTTTAGCCGCGAATGGGCGAGAAATCTACAGGACAGACGTCATCGAATTGCTGTCTCGGGAACTTTCGACACGCCCCGTTGGTTTGGCAGGCTCAAGTTTTCGCCGCTGTTTCGCGCGGGCACCTCAGCCCCGTTTAATCTTGGGGACGGCGGTGCCGACAGGAACCTCGACGATCTTGGTACGGACCGGTTAAATTTCAGCGGGAACGTAAAGGAAATAG
>JAYVDQ010000362.1:0-3404 GCA_043749325.1 Chloracidobacterium sp.
TCGATCTATGTGAAATTGAGCGATATCGCTGACCGCGCCAAAGCCCAGCAGGACATGATGAGCGACACCCGCGATATGTTGACCAAATTTCCCGCCGAATACCGAACGTCGGTCCAGCCGGTTGCAGCTTTTTCGGGTGGCGGATTTCGCAACGCTAACGTGCAGTTTTTGATCGCGGGCCCGGACCTGAAAAAACTTGAGGAATATTCGTCAAAATTGCTTGCCAAGATGAAAACCATACCGGACGCGGTGGATGTCGATTCGACGCTGATCAGCGGCAAGCCTGAGGTCCAACTTGAGGTTGACCGCGACACGGCGGCCGATCTGGGTGTACGGGTCGGCGATGTTTCGCAGGCCTTGAACACGCTGGTCGCCGGCCAGGACGCGACCACCTTTAATCAGGGGGCCGATCAATACGACGTAACGGTGCGGGCGATCAACCCGTTTCGCACCAGCCTCGAGGGCTTGAACCGTATGATCATCCCCTCGGCGAAACTCGGCTGGGTAATGCTCGACCGCGTTGTTAAATCGACCAACGGAACGGGGCCCAGCTCGGTTGACCGGACAAACCGGCAGCGACAGGTGACGCTGCTTGCGAACACACGGCCCGGCGGATCCGCGACAAGCATTACCGCCGAGATCAATAAATATGTAAAAGAGATGGATCTGCCCGCCGGTTATACAACCGGTTACGTCGGCCAATCTAAAGAGCTTGGTAAATCATTGTATTACTTTGCTTTAGCGATCGTGCTCTCGTTCATTTTCATGTATATCGTATTGGCTGCCCAGTTCGAATCGTTTCTCCATCCGGTTACGATCCTGCTGACGCTCCCGCTCTCGATACCGTTCGGCATCGTCAGCCTGCTTGCGACCGGCCAAACGGTGAATATATTTTCAGGCCTCGGCCTGCTGCTGCTTTTTGGCGTTGTTAAAAAGAACGCCATTTTGCAGATCGATCACACAAACAATCTGCGTTCGCATGGCATGAGCCGTTATGACGCGATAATCCAGGCCAACCGTGACCGTCTGCGGCCTATTTTGATGACGACCATTGCGCTGGTCGCCGGTATGCTGCCGCTGGTGTTTTCAAGCGGAGCGGGCTCTGGTACCAACCGCTCGATCGGCGTTCTGGTGGTCGGCGGCCAATCGCTCTGCCTGCTGTTAACGCTGCTGGCTGTGCCGGTCTTTTATTCTATATTTGACGATCTCGCCGAACTGCGGCTTTTCAAGTACATAAACCGTTTTGCCGAGTGGCTATTTGGCGGCGCAAAACGAAAGTTGGCTGGAGCAACCACATCTCTATTTAATAACCAATAATCGGCCGAAATTCTATTTTATATGCATCGGCATTTATACATCCTAATTCTTTTTGTGCTCGCTGCGGCGGCGATGGGTATCCGCGCCCAGGACCCGACGCCCACGCCCTTAATAAGCGACAAGCAGCCGGTCGCGCCCGAAAATCTGAAAGGCGTGCCTGAGATCGCACCGGGCTATCGTTCGGATGACCGCGGCCTGCCCGATCTCGGCCGCGTCGGTATCGATATGACGCGGCAACGGACGTTGACGCTGCGCGAGGCGATCGAGCTTGCGATGGACAATAATCGCGACATTGAGGTTTCGCGAAAGACGGAGCGCATTGCCGAATTCGACCTCGACGCGGCCCGCGGATTTTACCAGCCACGTTTGACCGGCCAAACGTATTACGACCGCTCGACCGTGCCGAACGTCAGTATTTTCAGCACCAATCAAAAAACGACTCAGGGCGCCCTGCTCGGTAACGCGGCTCTGCAGGCGTTTGCTCCGAATTACGGAACGGTATTTACCGGATCGTTCAACAACCAGCGGGTTACGACCGACAACCCGATCTCGATCCTCAGCCCGCAGCTTAATTCAAGCCTCGGTTTTTCGGTCGTGCAGCCGCTGTTTCGCGGCCGCAAGTTCGATCAGCAGCGGCGAATCATCGAGATCGCCAAGCGTAATATTTCATTGACAGACACACAATTTCGCCAGCGCTCGATCGAGACGGTTGCGTCTGTGCAAAGGGCCTACTGGGACCTGACCTACGCCCTCCGCAATTTGCAGGTGCAGCGTGACGCCGTTCGCGATGCAAAGGAGCAGCTCGAACACAACCGCCGGCTCGTAAACGAAGGCCAGCTCGCGCCGATCGATATCGTCGCTGCCGAAACGCAGGTCGCAAATTTCGAAGGCGCCGTCTATGACGCCCTGAACACGGTAAATCTCAGTGAAAATGTTCTCAAAAACCTGATCTCGCCCAACCGCGATGCCGCGATCTGGTCTGAGTCACTGACCCCGGTCGAATCGGTCGAGCAGACGACGCCTAGTACGACACTGGCCGAGGCTATGGACATGGCGATCGATAACCGCCCCGAGCTGGAGATAAATAAGGTTCAAAAAGACATAAATCTGCTCGATCAACGACTTTATCGCGAACAGAAAAAACCGCAGATCGATTTTATCGCGAGCCTCACGGAGGCCGGGATCGGCGGCAGCCAGAATCCGCGTTTCACCTCGCCATTTCCGCTGCCGTGTACAGTAAACCCAGCGTCGCCCGCGTGTCTTAGCCAGCAGGCTAATCTCGCCATGCTCACAGGCAACCCGCTGCGCGGCATTTTTGCCAACCGGTATCCCGTATTTCGGGTCGGCGTCCAGTTTAATCTGCCGCTTTTTGGCGATAAGACAGCCGCGGCCCAGCTCGGTCATGCCAAGGTCGAGGCTGAGCGCATCGAGGTGCAGCGTGAGCAGCTCGAACAAGGTATCCACGTGGAGATCCGCAATGCCCTGCAATCGATACATACAGCGGAGGCGAGGTTGCGAACGGCGGCGGTCGCCCGCGAAAATACGGCCAGGCAATACGAATCAGAGCAGCGAAAACTCGATAACGGCCAATCGGACGTTTACAAGGTCTTGGAACGCCAGACGGCCCTCACAGCGGCCCGCAGCAGTGAGCTTCGGGCAAGGACCGAGCTTAACAAGGCCATTGCCGAGCTACAGCGTGCAACCGGTAACTCATTAAAAGCCAACGATATTGTCACAAAACTAAAGAAATGAAAGCAGTCTACATTGCGGAGTTTGGCGGCGTGGAAAATCTCGAAATTCGCGAGGTCCCCGATCCGCCTCAAACGGAAAATACGCAGGTACTCGTCCGTGTCAAGGCCGCCGGCCTTAACCGGGCTGACCTGCTGCAAGTACGCGGCGCATACCCGCCCCCTGCCGGTTACTCGCCAAATATTCCTGGCCTCGAATTCGCCGGCGAGGTCGTCGCGGTTGGCCACAGCGTTCAAAACTGGGAAATTGGCGACCGCGTATTTGGCATCACCGCCGGCGAGGCCCAGGCCGAATTTCTCGTGACAGATGAGACGCTGCTTGCGCAAATACCCGGCAAT
>JAYVDQ010000363.1:0-12415 GCA_043749325.1 Chloracidobacterium sp.
CAAATGTCTCACATATCGCTCTCGGCGTCCACACGGCGACCCACGTCGATGCGCCGAATCATTTCATCGACGGCGCACGTCGTGTACACGAACTCGACCCGCAAAAGCTTGTGGGCCCATGCCGCGTAATTCAGGTGCCCGACGACGTGGTTGGCATCGAGCCGGAACATGTCGGGGATATCGACGGCGTGACTCGTGTGATCTTCAGGACCCGGAATTCCGCGTTTTGGAGCACGCCGGAACTCGGTTTCCGCACAGATTTTACATACCTCACGCCTGCGACGGCGAAATTGCTCGTCGATAGCGGTATCGCGCTGGTCGGTATCGACTACCTTTCCATCGAAAAGAGTGGTTCGCCGGGCCATCCGGTTCATATAACGCTGCTTGAAAAAGAGGTGGTCATTCTCGAGGGCGTTGATCTTCGCGAAGTTCCGGCCGGCGACTATGAATTGATCTGTATGCCGCTGAAATACATTGGCGCAACCGGCGACGGCTCACCGGCCAGAACTTTTTTGAGGGAGATCTAAAACGAGATTTCTATGTCCACTCAGAAACTGTACGATCAATGGTCCGCGACCTACGACGAGGTCGAGAACAAGACTCGGGACCTGGAAAAGCACGCTTGCGGGCAAGTGCTTTCGGCTGTTTCGTTCGATAATGTGATCGAACTCGGGAGCGGTACGGGGAAGAATACCAAATGGCTGGCGGAGCGTGCTACGCATGTCGTTTCTGTTGATCTATCTGAGGAAATGCAATCCGTCGCTCGGCAGAAGGTCAAAAGTCGCAACGTCGAGTTTCGGCACGGTGATATAAGACGCGAATGGACATTTGTCGATTCGGATGTCGATCTAATCACATGCAGCTTGATCCTCGAACATGTAAAAGATTTGCATTTCGTATTTCAGCAGGCGAGTAAAGCCTTGGAACCCGGCGGGTATTTTTATATTTGCGAACTGCATCCGTTTAAGCAATACGCGGGCAGTAAAGCACGATTTGAGACTGACGAAGGTCCTCAGGTTCTGGACTGTTTTCAGCATCATGTGAGCGACTATACTAATGCGGCGGAGGACAGCGGCTTCGCGATAACAAAGATCGACGAATGGTTCGATGACGCCGGTCAGGCCGAGATTCCGCGGCTCATTTCTTTTCTTTTTAGACGCGAGGTGCAGATTTGAATCTTGCAAACGACAAAGTTTATCGCGAACGTGTTTACTCAATAGTCCGCCAAATCCCGAAAGGAAAGGTAATGACTTACGGCCAGCTTGCGATCGTTCTCGGCGAAGGTCATACAGCCCGAACGGTCGGCTATGTCATGCACGGATCCGACGAGGGCGTGCCCTGGCAGCGCGTCATCAATTCACAAGGCAAATGCTCGACCGGACGATTGACGATACCGATGAATTTGCAGCAGGAAGTCCTCGAAGCCGAAGGTGTGGTTTTTAACGCAAGTGGTAAATGCGATCTGTCCCAATTTCAATGGTTTCCGGAAGGTTTCGAGCCTGATGACGACGGACAGATCAGCTTGTTCGACAAGAATTAGCCGCAGAGACGCCGAGAAAAATTAACCACAGATGAACACGGAATAACACAGATTAAAACCATGTCCTTCAATCTATATTCAAAAATCTGGGTCCATCTGTGTTTATCTGTGGTTGAAATTTCTTTCCCCTGTATCTCCGCGTCTCTGCGGTAAAAACCCTTACCGCCCCCACCTCAATTTGTCCCGCAAAACATCAAAATAATTCCGGTTTGCAGGTTGGACGAGGTTAAATGTAGTCGCGCTCTTTCGGATTAACACGCGGTCGCCCGCCTTCATTCGATGGCCGGTTTGTCCGTCGAAAGTGAGAAAAACTCCTTCGTTCTCGTCTTTCAGGCTTAATTCAACCTCGGCGGCATCGGGGATTACTATCGGGCGGTTGGTCAGCGTGAAAGGGCAGATAGGCGTCATGACGACGGCGTTCATCGACGGATAGATGATCGGGCCGCCGGCCGAAAGATTGTAGGCGGTCGATCCGGTTGGCGTAGCTATAATGAGTCCGTCGGCTCTGAACGAATTTACATATAGCCCGTTGAGGTGGACCTCGATCTCGATTATCCGTGCGAGCGCGGCTTTATTGATGACGACGTCGTTCAAAACGCTCCCCGACGCCAGGCGTTCGCCGTCGCGCACGAGTTCGGCCTCAAGCATGACACGGCGGTCGATCCCGTAACTGCCCTCGATGATCGATTCGAGGGCGGAAAACATCTCCTCGATCCGAAAATCCGTCAGATACCCGAGACTGCCGTAATTGATGCCCAGAATGAGAACCTCATTTTTGCCTATAAGCCTCGCGGTTGAGATCATCGTGCCGTCGCCGCCGAGAACAACGATGAGATCGGCGTTCAGTGAGGTTTCATAACCATCGGGCGAATCGCCGGCGGATAACGGCTCGCCGATCTGCGCGATGCCTTTCATCTTCAGCCAGGCAGAAAGCTCCGCGGCGGTAGCTAAAGCCTCAGCGTGATTGGGCTTTACAACAATTCCGACTGAATTGATCTTTTTGCTTTCCATCTGGCGCGAGTTATCCCGTTTATCATCAATGAAATGAAAGTAAACTGCAAGTATTTGCGGCGGCGCGGCGGTTCACGCGTTGGTTTTCTCCTTTGTTTTTGGTAAGATTGCGGTTTGTCCCTTATGACAATAGTATTCGAATCTTTAAGGTTTCAGGTATCAATCGATGTTAAAGTTTTTCAGTCGTCTTGAAAGAACCCGCAATTTTTTCCTTTTTGGTTTCGCCATCCTCATGGTCGGCAGCCTTGTTTTCTTCTACACGCCTGCTCGCAATACGTACACGGCCAATCTCTTGCACAGCGAAGAACCGGTGGCTTCGGTGTCCGGCAATAAGATCACGATCGGCGAATTGATCCGTCAAAAGGAAAACTACAGCCGCTTTAGCCGCGGCCAAAATTTCCCGGCGAAAATGATGCTTGACGGCCTTATCGGCAGCCGCATTTCGCGTGTCGAAGCCGAACGTCTCGGCCTGACCGCAAGCGATGTTGAGGTTGACGCCGAGATTATCAAACAGTTCAAGTCAGAAGACGGAAAGCCATTTGACGCAGACCGTGTTAAGGATCTGGTTACCGAACAGTTCGGCAACGTTGCGGCCTACAGGGAAAGCATTCGAGGCGACCTTAGCTCTAAAAAGCTGGACGCCTATCTGACGTCGGGCGTAACCGTCTCCGAAGAAGAAGTGCTGAATAATTTTCAGAAGAAAAACTCTAAATTCGACCTCTCGTATGTATCTATTAGCAGCTCCGACCTGGCTAAGACGATAACGCCGACGGATGCGGAACTCAGGGACTATTTTGAAAAGAACAAGCTCAGCTATTACATAAGCGTCCCGCAGAAAAAGATCCGGTATGTGTTTGTAAATACCGGCAAGATCGGCGAAAAACTCCAGATATCCGATGCGGACCTTCATGCCGAATTTGATAAGCTGGCACCGGATAAGAAGGTCGCCGGAGTTTTAGGCCAAGAGATCGTTCTACGCGTCGCGAAGCCCGAATTTGACGGCCAGGTGCAGGGCAAAGCTAACGAACTCGTCCAGCAATTGAAAGGGACCACGGGAGCGCCTGTTACGGAAGCGGCTTTTGCGGAACTTGCAAAAGGCCACTCCGAAAACCCGGCTACTGCCCTTAACGGCGGTAAGCTGGCCGGCCCGGTGCGCGAAAATCTGCAAAAACAGGACGATCCGTACCAACGCTTGCTAAAAATGAAGCCGGGCGAAATATCGGAGCCGATCAGCTATCAGAGCCGGTATTTTATCCTGCGGCGCGGCGAAGATGTGCCTAAGACCTTCGACGCGGCAAAGAAAGAATTGGAAGTAAGCCTTCGTAATCGCCGAGCCTACTCTGTTGCCGCCGAGCTGGCACAGAAGGTAGCCGATTCGCTTAAGGAAACAAAAGACCCACAGAAAACCGCTCAGGCTTTCGCCGCTCAGGCAAATATGAGCGTGGGGGATATGGTCAAGGAGACCGGATACGTCAAACAGGGTGACGATGTGCCGAATATCGGCGTTTCGCCGCAGTTTGAAGAAGGGATTGCAGGTCTCGAAAACCCAAATGACGTGGGCGAAAAAACGCCGATCCAAAATGGGTTTGCGATCCCGATGCTCGTGGACAAAAAAGATCCGCGTGACGTCACATTTGAAGAGGTCAGGGCCCAGATCATCGATGTCGTAAAACTCGAAAAAGCCCGCGCGCAGGTTGAGGATATAGCCAAAGCGGTCGCCGCCGGGGCCGCAAATGTCGGTGCATTAGGTGCCGCCGCAACGGCTAAAGGAATGGCCGCGAAAGATCAGAAAGGTTTCGTTCTCGGCTCGCCGCTCGGCGAGGGGCCGACCGCCGGAACAAACCTGGCTCTCGAGGACGCGATCTTTGCTTTGAAATCAGGTGAGGTTACAAAAACCCCGCTTAAGGTCGGTGACAATTGGTACGTCGTCGGCGTCACGAAACGGGAGGACGCAGATATGGCGGATTTTGCCAAACAGCGGAGTGGCCTGATGGAACAAATGCTTTCAAAGCGGCGTGCCGAGGTTTTCAATGATTACCTGTCCGCTACAAAGCAGAAATTTGAAGCAAACGGATCGATCAAGATCTACAAAGATGCCCTCGCCAAGGTCGACGAACCCGCACCGGGATTGCCGGGCGGCGGCGACAATCAATAGGTCAAAAGTAAAAAGGTGAAAGGACAAAAATAGGAGACATTGATCTTCGTTTTTGATTTCCGTTGACTGTTCAGGTCATCTCAAGATCAACGGACTCTTAGACCATGGAATAAGTTCTTGTCGAACGTTTCTTTCTAATCACGAAACCCACGATTCCGACAGCGTCTCGGCTTGCTCCAAAACCAGATCGATCGCGGCCTCGGTCTTGTCCGGCGGGTATTTATATTTCCGCAGAATTCTTTTGACCATCAGTCGCAATCTTGCTCGAACTGTTTCCCTTACCGCCCAATCGACGGTAGTGCTTTTTCGCAAGTTTTCAGTTAATTCGACGGCTATCTTTTTCAAGGTTTCGTCGCCCAACTCGCGAACGGACGCTTCATTATCAGCCAAAGCATCGTAGAATGCAGTCTCATCCTGATTTAGTCCAAGCTCTTCGCCATGTTTTGCGGCGGCAGCGAATTCCTTTGCCATCGCAACAAGTTCCTCGATAACCTGGATCGTCTCAAGCGCCCGATTATGGTATTTATTCAACGTCGCTGTTAGCATTTCCGAGAATTTCTTACTTTGGACAACATTTGTCTTTAGCCGAGCCTTGATCTCATTCTTCAGCAATCGTTCAAGCAATTCAACAGCAAGATTTCGCTGCGGCATAAGCCTTACTTCTTCCAGGAATTCGTCAGAGAGAATGCCAATGTTTGGTCTGTCCATTCCGGCAAGCGAAAAGATATCCATCACCTCGTCGGACGAAACGGCTCGGCTCATTATCTGCTGTATGGCAAGTTCTCGTTGCTCATTCGTAAATCGCCTCAGAGACGCCTCGGGCTTGCCGATGAAAATACGCACTGCTTGAAAGAAAGCGATCTCCTCGCGATACTCCAACGCACCGTCCAGCGTGCAACACAAAGCAAAAGCTTTGGTCAATGCAGTTATGCTGTCAAAAAATGCTTTCTTGCGGTCTTCGCCTAGCCCAAGAATATGATCGGCTGCGTTAGGCAGCAGCGTGATCGCCTCAGTCTCAAAATCCTGATAGTCAAAACCATGAAACATACCGCGAATCTTGTCGATATTCTCCTGCACAATCGGCAAGGCTTTTTCCGCCGCGTCGCTGTAAAGCTCGCCTTCGCCTTCGGCTTCGGTGTATTGCTTCATAGCCTGACGCAGTTCGTGGCCAATGCCTATGTAATCTACTACCAAGCCGCCCGGTTTTTCCTTGAAAACGCGATTGACGCGAGCGATTGCCTGCATCAGGGAATGGCCGCGCATCGGTTTGTCGATATAGATTGTGTGTAGACTCGGAGCGTCAAAACCCGTCAGCCACATATCGCGAACAATGGCGACCTGAAAATCATCCTCAGGTTTCTTAAACCTTTTCTCTAAATCCTTCTTTACAAGTTTCGGGTAGATGTGCGGCTGCAAACTCGCTTTATCGCTCGACGAGCCGGTCATTATTACCTTGATAACGCCTTTGGTCGGATCGGGATCATGCCATTCCGGACGCAAAGCTTTTATCTCGTCATAAAGCCGGACGCAGATGTCACGGCCCATGCAGACAAACATAGCTTTTCCCGGTCCGGCGGTTGTTTTCGACATTTCTGTCTGCCGTGCCTCGAAATGCTGCACAAAATCCGCCGCGATCTTCTTTAGCCGTTGTTCGGCGCCAACCACCTTTTCAAGTGCCGCCCATCGGCTTGTCATTCTGGCACGCTCGCTTTCTTCTTCGTCCTCGGTCAGTTCCTCGACCTGTTCGTCCAGTGTCGGTGTTTCTTCGGGATTGAGTTCGAGTTTCGCGAGACGATTCTCATAGAGTATCGGAACTGTGGCCCCGTCCTCCTGAGACTGCTTCATGTCGTAAATATCAATGTAGCCTCCAAAGACGGCCTGAGTATCGCGTTCGAGCATCGAGATCGGCGTTCCGGTAAAGGCGATGAAGGATGCTTTAGGAAATGCTTCGTGTAGATAATGAGCAAACCCGTATTTTACCTTTCCGGTCTTTTGATCGATGGTGGCGTTTAGTCCGTATTGCGTTCTGTGAGCTTCGTCGGCAATGACGACGATATTTGAACGGTCGGACAGCGTGGGAAACTTTACTTCTTCGTCCATCAAGCTGAATTTTTGGATCGTTGTGAAGATGATTCCGCCCGAGGGCCGATTTGCTAGCAGATCGCGAAGCTCTTGCCGTGTCTCGGCTTGCTTCGGTGTTTCGCGCATTAGTTCTTTGGCTTGGCTGAATGTGGCGAAAAGCTGCCCATCTAGATCGTTGCGGTCGGTGACGACGATTATCGTCGGGTTCTTCATTTCCGGAGCGGTTATGACCTTTCCGGCGTAGAACGCCATCGAAATACTTTTGCCAGAACCTTGCGTATGCCAAGCAACGCCGATCTTTCCAGATCCCTCTCCCGGCCTCTCCCACGGGGAGAGGAGAATAGAAAGCCGTTCAAGTACAGATTCAGGATCATTCAGCAATTCTCTGTTCTTCAAACGAATGACTTCGTTCCCCAGCGAGGTCAGATATTTATCACGAATTCCGTCATGCCGCTGGCTCTCAGGAGAATCATGCACTTCGCCGTCAAATTCGATCACCAAGCGCTTTTCATGGCAATAAAAATCAACTATGTAATCCCCGATCTGATGCTGCCTACGGAACTTCAAACCCAAGAACTGCTTATTTCTAAGTAACTCCCAAAAAATCGCTTCAGCGGTTGTCTGATTCTTTCTAAGTTCTTTTGCACGTTCGGCTAAACCCATGAAATAGAAACCACCCCGATACTGAGATTTCTTCTCTTTAAGTCCCTCTCCTTGGGAGGGATTTAGGGAGGGTGAAAACCCTATCGCTTCTAGGGTTTTCCTGAAGGCTTTCCGGACGAGGTGGAATTGATGATAGGCGGCTATCTTCTTTATGGTTTCCTTTTCTTCTTCAAAAAGGACAAAATCGCGGGTGTATTCAAGCAGGAAATCACGGCGGAAAAGCCCGCGGATCAGCGTTTCCGTTTCGTTGCTTTTTCTAAGTGGATCGAGAGTTTCGCCATCTATCGTTCTCCACAGACCAAAGCGTTCATAATCAGCCGTCAGGCTTCCGACTCTGGCCTCACGCATATCGGCGATTACTAACAGTTCGTTGTAAATAAAAAGGTCCGAGATCTCTTCTTTGTAGGTTTGAAGCTGCTTGTACGAATCGTAGATCGTCGTGTTGATGTCAGCGGGATTTTTCAGTTCCAAAACGGCTATCGGCAGTCCGTTGATAAAGATAATAATGTCGGGTCGCTTTGTGCTTTTCGCACCTTTGATCGAAAACTGATTGACAGCGAGAAACTCGTTTGCTTCGATGTTCTCGAAATCTATGATTCTTACAAAGTCTGCCTTGGTCTCTCCGTCCTCCTGAAACTGCACCTTAACGCCGTCGCGAAGTTGCCGGTGAAACTCGCGGTTGTTCTGAATAAGTGAAGGAAAATTCGGACGAGTGATCTGAGCGATCGCATCCTCGATAGTCGCCGCTGGAAGTTGCGGATTGAAAGCGATCAGCTTTTCACGCAAACGCCCAAGCAGAACAACTTCGCGATAATCCTTCCGCTCGGCCCTCCCTGGATCGATACCCCCCTCTGGGGGGCCGGGGGGTTGCGGAGCAATATCGTAACCGTTTTCGTAAACGTATCCGAGCTCGCCAAGAATGCCGAGCAGATGATTTTCAAATTGTTCTTCGGTGATTTTCACTCTGCTTTTCTCGTCTGAACGCGGGCTAAAGCTTCGTCGATGATCTCGTCCGCCGGCAGCCGAAAACTCGTTTGCGCAAGATCGTGCAAAACGCCTGGAAAATCAATTAAATTCTTGATTGCCGCTAATTCAAGGATCGCGAGAGTTGTCAGCACGACCAATCCACTGTTTCTCGCCTCGCGAATCGCTTTACGGTCGTCCATCAGGATGGCGTCGGCTTTTTCTTCGAGCGCCAGCGCTATTCCGGCGGTTTCGCCTTTTCCCAAACCGCGTATGCTGTCAAGCGCTTTGGCGGACGGAGATTTAATGTGAATCCAGGACGGCGGGTTTTCAATCCATTTGCTAACTTCGGCGGGCGCCCTTTCGTGTGACATCTCCGTAGCAACGGCCACGGGTAGAATGATTTCACCGAAAAGGGCTGGCAAAATTTCTTCCTGCTTGACGAGGATCAGATAATGGAGCGGCGTCGTATCCAAGACGATGATCATTTTTTCAGAAACATTTCGAGGTCCGCCCGGTCGCGGCTTATATCGTCAGCCGTAAAATTTGGGGGGACGCTATGCTTTTTCAAAAATGCGTTGGTTTCATCAATCGAAAGATCGAGCATCTCCGCGACCTGCCCGAGACTCAGCTTTTCCCGGCGATAATTTTCAATTGCAAACGCCTCCAGCATTTGACGCGAAACATCCTCGCGTCCGGCTAAAGCTTCGGCCAAATTGTCTGGAATGGATACCGTAACATTCATAGCATTAAGATAATAACACTCTTCAGAACTCACCGAAAAACTTTCTTCTCACTCGGCCCTTTCCGTATCCGGAGCGATTCTCTGCCCGTTTTCATAAATGTATCCAAACTCGCCAAGAATGCCGAGCAGATGATTTTCGAATTGTTCTTCGGTTATTTTCAGTGCTGATTAAACTCGTCAGGCCAGGATTTTTACATTGGTGATCTTTCCCAATTTCGCGCTCCGGGGGCGTGGTGTGGCTTTCGCAAAGCCGTTCTGATCCGACGTAGTGACTTGTTTCTTTGGCTCAAAAAACTCAAATCTAAACTCACGACCCAATGCGCGACCGATCTTGACAAGCGACTCGATTGTCAAATTAGCACTCCCTTGTAAGATCTTGTTTACATACGCCCGACTTACCCCCAGCCGACGCGAAAGCTCGGCTTCCGTAATGCCTTTTTCCTCCATTGCAACATAAACCTGTTCGGAAATCTCAAATTTCGCCGCTTCGACGTGATAGCTATCACGTTCTTTGGCCCGTTCGAGCATTTCCTTAAACTGTTCCGCCACTGACTTTTCATTCTTAGCCATTTCGTTCACCTTTCTCTCTTAAATATTCCCGCCGGATATTAAAAGCTGTTTCGATTTGTCCTTTGATCGATTTATTTCCCTTACCTTTTTTGCCGGTAAAACCATGTGAGCAAATAATCAGCCTGTTAGCGTCATAAAAGAACAAAATTCGTGCGGTATTCGGGGCTTTGATCTCAAAAATTCCATTCCTCAGTTCACGCATCTGTCTATTGTTGTAAGTAATACCAACATTTGCGAGACGCTTGATCAAAAAGTTAAGCCGGTCCCAGTCAGAGTTGCCGTCCGCTTCTAATTCCTCCAAAAATTCCAAAACCTGGCATTTGCCCGCATTATCTACCCACGCTCTGATTTCGAACTTCGGACCTTTGAGGATTTCCTTTGTCGCCATAATGTAAACCTATAGGTTGACATCTTCTTAACGATAGCAAAAAGAAAATGTCATTACAATGTCTATACAAAATATTTCTATTTGATCTTCCCCTCAACTCGCCCGCATCATTGCCTACAATTGGGGAGGATTTGGCGCTATCTCGTAGCCGTTTTCGTAAACGTAACCGATATCGGTGAGAATTCCGAGCAGATGGCTTTTGAATTGTTGTTCCGTAATCTTTGCCATGCATCAAATGTAGTGCTTGAATGGCAGCGGTGGATAATCATTCAGCGGCCCTGCCGTCAATATTTCCCCAACTGCGTTCGCAAACTTTAATGTTACCGGTTGCCCGTCGGCGAAGATGCAAGCATTGTAATTAAGTTTTGTCAGGGCAAAGATGTCATTCAGTACTTGGGTCATGCTTGCCTGCCCACGACAAATCTGTATGAAAAGTGGTTTAGGGACGGCTCTACCGGGGTACGTCTGTAGTCTGGGAGTAAAGCCTTTCGTCCAAAGATGGCTTATCCAATCTCCCTGAACATACGCCAGTCCGCGTAGTACTGCGCGAGTTTCTTTTCGAAAAAGCTTAAAATGATTCTCGCCGTATATTTTGACACCGACAATGTTTGTTTTCCCTTTCTCTATGCCGGAATTGAACCCACGCCATTCGTCTGCACTGTAAGTAGTCCTCCCATGGACAAATAACTCCCTTGGTGACTCGCCAAATTTGTCTCGATACAAGTCCACCGCCTTTCCAATTAATTCTTTCGCGGCAGTCTCACTCAAGTGATAATCCCCTTTCGTTGGGTTATACCAGGGGCCTACATTTCCTTTAAACACTACGCCATCGCCCGAATCAAGAAACATCTGCGCCGCACAACAAGCCTGCCGGACATCCGTCTGAGTCTCGTCCTGCTTGAACACTAATCCTATGTAACAGACTCCATCTCGGATGTCATCTAGTTTCCACGGCCGGCCGCCAACTTTGTAATAAACCGCCGCAGAAATATTCCATGCAACAGTTGAGGGATCATCAACCCGACGAATCGGATAGCCGAACTGATTAAGGAACTCGTGGGGAGCAAGTGTCGTCTCCCGTAAGACTTGGGTCAGAGCGCGCTTTTCAAGCAATTTGGCCTTTAATTGATTATGAAAGTTCAGTTCAAATCGATAGGGAATTGCGTCCTGCTCTTCTTCCGGAAATAGAAAAGGATTGACATCGGCTCCTTTAGCACGCTTAGCAGATATTGTGACGTCCGCTTCAACTTGCAGTTCTTTTTTTATCTTCGATAATGGCCGGCAGTTTTTATATATAATCTCTGGAATGACGACAAACCAAATATCAGGGGTCTGATCCTCCGTGGCCAGAGCGTTTAGTATCCGCTGCGCATAAACATCGACGGTCTTGTAGACCCGCTGGTGCGCGTCGTCCAAGTAAACGTACTTTTCAATCTCCCCCTCGGGAATGACAATAGTTTGAAAAGGGTCAGCGTCCCACTCGATGCCAAACGCGGTCCTAAAGCCTGGGAAAAGCGGCCGATTCTCTTTCAGACGCCCTTTATCGTCAAGATCGATAATTGGTGACGAAAGCTTCTTAACCCATTCCTGATAAATCCTTATTCCGTTTGAAGTACCGATTACACCAGCCCGAACCCCGTGAGGTTTGCCTCCGTCTAAAGGGCCGAACAGAGACAGCCCGTCTCGTGGATCCTCTATGGACTGTTCGTGTGCGAACCGAAGCGTTGGTTCCGTAAGTTTCAAAAGTTGGTTTAGTTCCATTCGTCCTCGTCATCGACCTCTTCTTGAAAGATACCTTCGTCCTCTGTGACGTCAGTATCATCCTCTGGGCCGGATGGGTCGTGAAAGAGTACCGGGCTAGTAAAAGAGATTGGCTGAAGATCAATTTCACAAGTTTGGTCGCTCGCAAGCTTTAAGACTATTGTCCCCTCATTCGCAAGAAACGCCATCGTCCCGAGGATTCGATCTCTCCAATGATGATTCCACCAATCGGAACACTGGCTCATCTTGGCCCTATGCATTCTGTCGGCACTCGTCCAAATTGTCTTTCCGTTATCCGAGAAAACTACGTGTGGATTGACGGCAAGATAACGCTTCCTTCGAAGATAGAATCGTCCCGAAACGCCAAAGTGCCAAAATCTCAGACGGCCCTTTTCCTTGTTCATCGTTCGGTAACCGACAACATAACGTCCTCCTTTCAAGCTGTTGATGTCGAAGGGAACCCGGTCATTCTGCACTAGGTCCTTTTTGAAGTAGCCGCACTGGTCACCTGAGGCGATCTCGTACAAATCTAAACCG